>CAYGNV010000053.1:0-13325 GCA_964351355.1 uncultured Smithella sp. | reverse complement strand
ATTAAAAATAACATCAAAACCTCTTAACATCAACTACTCGTTTGCCACTCGAAGCCTTTCCCTCTTTGACGGACGAAAAGCTCTTTTCATATTAACTCTGATGCTTCGAGCGGTAATCGGTGATGCCTTTCGGTCTATCGCTTCTTCATTGAATTCCTGAATATCGGCCATAATTTTTGCGTATTCGCTTTTGTTTCTTGCCTTCCCAAGGTAAAACTTCCGCAGCCGGGCATAGATGGCCGCCTTGGTTTCGTTCATCCGGACCTCGTTTTCCTTTTCCTTCCACTGCTTTTCCCTGATCCCCGCAATTCGGGCAGGGTTGAAGGACAGAGCCCGGTAAAAGGTCTCCACCGGTGACGGGGTAAGGGGTTGCGTCCCGTAAAAGATCGGGGCGTTGGTCCTTGAGGATATTCCCTCTTTCCCCTCCCGGTATGCTCGGAGGAGGTTCCCGATTCCCGTGGGGAGAATCTTTTCAAATCCTTTGGAAACATCTCCCTTGGCAATCGCAGGAATCCCATCGATGAAGATATCAGAAAGCACAGATCCAGGAGCCCCGAGCAGTTCCCCCATGGACGTGGGAAGGTCCCCTACCCCAATGGACAAAGACCCTTTCATGGATATCCCGTGCCCGGCAGCGCCCACGGCTCCGAACCGGGTAAGATTCTCCATGCCAGGCCCGAACTGTTTCCCGATGGCAGCATAAAGCTCCTCTTCCGGATCATCCACTCCAAACAGGGGAAGGATGGCATTGGCAATGGCCATGGCCACAGAAGCCCCGGCCCCTGCAATAACAGCAGGCGAAACCAGCATGTATCCCAGGGCGGCATAATCTTTCTGCTCAAATCCCAACTTTCTCATATTCAAAAGGTAGGTATGGGCGAAGGTCCGGAACACATAGAACATTCTGGCAACCTGGGCCGCAGGGTTGCTCCCCATGGCCATGAAAGGATAGTTCCCCCGGTTGTAAATCCCGTGGGAATCATCCGATACCTGTTTTGCCTTTTCGAGCAGGGCCTCCAGGGGAAGATTGCTGCCCGCCTTCAATCCTTTATATGCTGCAAATATGGTTACAACCCGGTTCATCCGTTCGGACTCTGAAAAAGTGAACATGGCCTTATCCAGAATGGTATCATATCCCCTCTTCAACTTGGACCGAAGGACGTTGAATGCCTCTGAATTGAATTGGGGATTGTCCCATCCTGCAAGTTTGATTCGCCTGAAAACTTCCCGGTCCTCATCGCTTAACCCTGCTCCATCGGAGAACTTCAACAGCCGGTATTTGTTGATGGCAGACGCCAGAAGCCTCGGAGCCCTTCGAAGGGGAATTCCGGCCCCCTTCATGGATGCCGGAACAGACGTTGCCAGGGCTGAAAGGTTGATCAGGGGAGCGCTAAACACCCTGAAGGCCAGATATTTGGCAACCGCCAGACCTTTTATGGTGCCTATCACCTCATCGGCCAGCTCACGGTTCCGGGTGACTTCAGAGATATAGGATTTGGCCCACTTGAAAGCGTTCGGCTGTTCTCTCTGGTCGATCATCATGGATCGGACATAATTCAGGTAATCCTTGTAATCTGCTTCCGGGTCCATTTCCTGGAATTCGCCCCAAGAAACCTCCGTCCCGGTGAAGGCCCGGAGGAGTTTGACCACCATTTCCCGTTTGGACTCTCCGCCGGACAGGGATCGGATATATTCCGCAATGACCATTTCCGGGTCCTCGTTGTAGCCGGTGAAATAGTCCTCGCTTCTTCTTGTCATGTGGACCCTGGAGCCCCTCTCCCGGATCACGTTGGCAATTTGTTCCGCCACGGCCCCGGCAAAGATCCCTTCCGTTTCCTGAAAAACGGCTTTGATGAAGGTGTCGTCAATGGCTTCCGATGACTTGTTGAGCTTGTCCAAAGCCGCATTGACAAGCTGCTGGGTCTTGATAAGTTCCCCGGCCATATCAAACACATCCTCGCCAAGCCGCTTGCTCTTAGAGGTCTGAACCTCCCAGCCGTTCTTTTCCAGCTTCGCCTTTTCGGCGTTCATTCCGAAATGAGTTGAAAAGGTCAGAAGTTTCTTTTCATCACCCTTGAAAGCCGTCAAAACGAATTTCCCGCGCTTCCTGATCCTGGGGAAATAGTACCCTCGCATGTCCCCCATCATGGCCATGGCCGCTTTAAGGCTGATCTGAACCTCTTTCCCGTTCTCTATGGTAACGACCGATGGCAATTGCATTCCAAGTTCACGGTATTTTGTTTCCAGGTCCCTCATGGCGGTCATGAGAAGGTCAAAGCCCTTGTTTGTGGAGGTGCGGAAGGCCATCACGGCGCCGACCTGTTGAGGATTAAACCCGTCGGCCCTCATGTCTTCAGCTTCATGCTTCATGGCTGCTTCCAAAGCCTCCGGCTCGTTTCCATAAGTCGCAACCCTGGCGTTGTTCCTGGAAGAGCGAACTTCCCATTGACCACCAGCATTTACAACCCGATATCCAGTCTGGTCCCGATCATTCTCAACCAGGTATTTTGCAACCTTTGAATATCCTGCGGAATCCGCTTTGCGTAAGTCGGAGAAGGCCTTAACCGTGTTCACATCGTTATGATTCTCCATGTAAAAGACGTTCTCGTGATACTGGTCTTGTCGGTCCTGGGTGGCCCGGAACATGGAGCTTACGGCAGGGATCTTGTCCTTAAAGAAAGCCGGAATAGATAGAATCAAATCGTTGAAATAGGATAGGTCCGTCTTTCCCCGTTTGGTCAGGTTCGCCTTCGAAGCCAGGGCCTTCAGGTATTCAATGGCTGATAAGGAATCCTCTTCCAGATCTTCGTTAAGGGTTTCGAGGAGCTTGATCTTTGCCCTGGGAACTTCTTTTACAAGGAGAACATTTTCAGGCCGCAATCCTTCCTGTAGAAGCCCCTCTTTTTTCAGCATTTTTTCAAGGGTTTTCCATGGGGGCTCATTTTTGTCGGCTTTAAGCCTTTCTTGAGTCAACCGGGCTTCGGCTTCACCTGCCAAAAGCTGGTACGCCTCGAACTGCGCGTAGGTCTTTGCGATTTCGATATGCTTTTTGGCCAAGGCGTGTGATTTTTGGATTTTAAGCTTGTCGATCTCGCCCCTGGCCTGATTGATGTAAAAAAGGGCAAGGCTCTTGTGTTCCTCAATTTTTGGGTTTGTGACAATATCCGTGGGCATGGATCGATAGTTTCCGCCAGGGGCGAACCCTTCTTCATCTTGGATGGCATGTTGAACCTCATGAAGAAGATCGGACTTTTTTATTCTCCCGTCCTTGTCATATCCGATCATAATCAAATCGCCGCTCTGTGCCGATGTCTCTGAGCCGTAAATCATTCTGACGGTTATGTTTTTCAGGTTTGGATAATACCTGAAGAGTTCGTCATGAGATAAAATTTCCGGGAGAGTCACAAAAAGATCTTTTTTAACATGGACAGCTTCCAGAATCGCAACCCTGGATAGGGGTTTGATTGTGGCCTTTTGATCATGAATCTCAACCCGCCACATCCCCTCCGGGCCTCTCCACCAGCCTGTTTTCTTCCAAATCTCTTCACGGTCTGCGCCGTTCTTTTCCATCTCTTTTGCGGAGTCCAGCTTGATGGAAGTGAGTCCGCGCCCTCCCCTTTCACCGGCGATGGAATATTTCGGCGCCCTCAACGCAACCATTTCATCCAACTTGGCCTTGATGTCCTTCTGGTCCAGGGTTTTTGTCAGGAAGGTGGCTCCTTTGGCAGGCCCATCGTAGGCTGTGAACTGGTACAGATCCGGGTAGGGAAGCGGGGCCATTTCCTGTGTGCCGTCGAATTTCAGATCATGTCCCGGGTAGCTTTCATTGAACTTGCCAGCGACCTTGTGATTGATGTCGTCTTTGGTGGCTCGCTGGAAGAGGGGCATACCCTCATAGAGGGCTTTTCTCTTCATTTCTGGGGTGATGGGAAGGGTCCATGCTTCCATCTTGCTTTCTTTCCCTTTCAGTCTATTCCTAAATCTATCCGATAGTTCTCCTTCTCCGTGGACCTGGACGCCTTTTGTTTTGTTGATGATAACTTTTTCAACCTTCGCCCCGCCCCATTCCTTTTTACCGAAAAACTTGTTGACCTCGGCGGGGAGGATCTTATCGTAGAAACCTACCATCCCCTTGCCGCCGATCTTCAATCCATCGCCTGATATTTCATTTTGAGCAGGTCCGTCGAGAATTTTTTGTGCCATTTCCTTGCCAAGAATATCAGGTAGGATATCGTTTGGTACTTTGAAGAAAAATCCGTTTCCCGTATGGCGGATGCCAGACCCCTCGGCAGCAAGTTGGTCAATCGGGAGCGGCTTATCATTGATATCGAGTATAGCCATTTTTACATAGTCATCCCCTTTATTCGCTATGTCTATGCTGCGGACCTGCTTACTCAAGTCATACCGTTCCGCCTGCATCTCTCCCGGCGTCCATGCGACTGAATCAAACCCGTTTTCGGCGGCATAACGGATCATGCGCTTCATGGCCAGCATGGGCCAGGTTTTTTTGAATGGGGCGTCTGGAACGCCATCGACGTTGGCTCTCCCGCGCACTTGGGTAATCATGCTACCGAAGTCCTGATCCTCTGCCCAATAAGGAAGATTGCTCTTCATTATCCCACGAAGCGTATCAACGTCATTCTGCTCATCATCTTCAAGGCTTTGGTATCCATTGTAATCAATGCTCTGATACAGTAATTGCAGTTGACCAAGGTTAAGATCATCAATAGTGCCCGGACCTTCTTGGGTTCGATACCCCTTCTGCCGCCCCTTCTGATGCCAATCAGATTGCACTTCCTCTATAAACAGAATCCTCTCCCCATTCGGCCCGGTTCTTTCGTTGAAGCGGACATGGGCAAGGATGTTGGGTTCGTCGAAGTGGAAGGAACGGAATCCTTCCTTATCATGGGAGCGCATTCCAACAAGGGCAAGCGATTGACTTTCCCATAAAGAAGCCTTGTTCACGTCTGTGGTCTTTTCTGTTGTTCGCCCGCCGTCAGAGCTTGTAACATAAGTTCCATCTGGAAATTGCAATGCGTAGCCATCCCTGGATGGATGAGTTACTATAGATAGCACTGATTTATCCGGCAGCGTCAGCAACAATTCCTGGTAATTCTCCCCGCCAGGCGTTTGGTATTGGGAGAATTTAGTAAAACTTCGACCGTTGTAGACGCCAGGATCATAACCGGGTTGATTTGCGTATAAATCTTCTATCTCTTCCTCTTCACTAACTGTCAATGTCCCATCGTACCTGTTGTATCCAAGCTCTTCCGCTATTTGATCTTTTGATTTTAAAATTCCTTTTACCACCTCTTCAACCGAAACGCTGTTTCCATCCAACCAATCAAGAATCTCTTGCTTTGAAACCTTCCCGTCTTTTCCCCTCAGCCACTCATTCACCCCGGACCATTCCAGTTCCTCGGCCTTGAATTCACCCTTCTTGGCCCATGAACTGATCGTATCCGCTATTTGCGCCGCAGACCCGCTCCCGGGCAACTTCTTCTCAAGGAAATCCCTCATTTGTGACCGCCATCTATCGGCGGTCTTCTGGTAGGCGGGCGCCATGACAGCAGACTTATCCCCCGGCCGATCAAAAACCTTCCCGGACTCAAACCCCCTCAATACCCCCCGTGATGTTGCATGGAAAAGGTTCACCAGGGAATCGATGAAGTCTCTTATCTTTTGAAGAATTTTGCCTATCCGGGATTCTCTATCAATATCCCGGTTGTAAAGGTTTTCCTCAATCCACCTGGCCCGTGTTTCCGCCGACGGCTTCCCGCCGCCGCTCCGCCGAACCGCTCTATTGATAGCGAGTATCTCTCCTGTGGTTAAAAGGCCCAGGTCCTCGGCCCAATGTTCAGCCTCATGATACAGGGTCCACTTGTCGGAAATGTCTTTTTGTAGCTCAATGGTTGAGTTCTGGTATTTCCCGGCAATAAGTTCGCCGCTCCCTTGCATCCGGCCATAGCCTATTTCGAAAGCAACCTTTTCCGCCTGGATTGCATTGACAGAGCGGATCACAAGCCCATGGCCTTCATTGGTCTTTACCCAGATGGACCCGTCAGGGGAAAGGCCAACATTCTGCCCTTTGAAAACGGCATGGATGGTCTTGGCACTCAAACCAATCCCAGCCCGAGGCCCTGCGCTATATTTCGCCCCCTTGGGGTTTGCCTTGGCATAAACAAGACCCGTTCCGCCGCCGAAAGCGTCTCTTGCCGCCCGCAATGTTGCACCGCTTGACACCACGTTATCAACGAAATAGACGTTTTCGACCTCGCCCGGAACCTTCCCGGCAACAACAACACCAAATTCATTCGGCTTTAAGGTCTTTCTTCCGGCTATCCTCTGATCCCTTTGGCTTGGGCCAACCTGCCTCTTTACGCCATCAAAAATCTTTGCCCCGGTTAATTTTGCGATTGCCTTTGCAAGGACAAGGTTCGTTGAGGTTTCCCCGGTATGCCCCGGGATCGGAACGAGAATGGCTTTTGATTTGTCTCCCGGTATCAGCGCGGCCATTTCTTCGGCAACCTTTTTGACCGCTTCGGGGTCAAGGCTCTTTATCCCGTAGGCAAGGCGTTTGACCTCTTTTTCCTTGGCGGTGAGTTTGCGCTTGGCGCTTCTTACGGAAACATATTCATTGGCATAAAGCGTATCGTCGTATGCTGTTTTGACGGAATATTGTGCATGTCGGAGGTCCTCTATCCTGCTGTTCTGGATATATTCGTTTGATTCACCGGCCCGCCTCTGGGCCATCTCCTCCTCCAGGGCGTTGACCTCGATGACAACCTCATTAAAGCGCCTTTGCTTTTCTTCCAATTTCTCCTGGTCTTTAAACTGTAATTTATCAAGAGTCTGGTTTGCGGACCTGTTTTGTTCCTCATAGCGCTTTACGTCACTTTTTCTCCTTCTTATCATGTTTTCCATGCTTTTCCGCACACCAGAAGGGGAAAAAAGTCTCGCCACTTCGTTAAAGCTCGGAGCGTGGATCATCCCAGGGAATTCAGCGATATACACTCCGTCGATAATAAAATCGTAATCAGCTTTTTCTTTTTCATCCTGGGGCGAAACCTTGACCGTAACGGTCTTGTTGTTTAATTGAAAAAAAACCTTCCCGCCGTCATCCCTCGGAATGCTGGCAATTTTTTTATAAATTTCACTGGCTGCTGCAAACCCGGTTCCAGGGTGCTGTTTAGCCAGTTTTTCTCTACTGAAATAAGCCATTGCAGGGTCTTTATCGAGACCGGCTTCAGTCACCAGTTTATCGAAACGGATTTGCGCCCTTTTTTTGACAAGCTCATCCTCTTCCCAATCCGGGAGTTCCTTCCTAACCTTCTCCGCAATCAAATCTACGGCTTCTTTGTGTTCGGCTTTTTTCCCCTCGTTGATCGTGTTAATCCTGTTTCTTTCCTCATCCTCTATCGTGGGGATCTCTTCCGGGTCGTATTCTTTTCCTTCATAGATAAGCTTATTTTTCTCTTGATCGAAGCTTTCAAGAACCGCGGTTTCCTTAGAGATATTCTCCTTCTCTCGCTCTATCATTCTTTCATTGTATTTCGCGGAATGTTCGGCGGATCTCCGTCTATTCAAAATTCTGCGCCTGACGGCTTCAAGCTCTTCTATTTCGGCTTCCAGTCTGAACTTTTCCTTAAAGGCCGGGTTTCCGGTTGTCTCTGCCATAAAATCGGAATAACTCGCAGAGTCGTTTGACTGGTCCTCGATGGTATCCTTGCCGCTCCTGAAGTCATTAAGCATTTCCTGCTTGCGGGCGAGGATTTGCCACATGACAGCATCAAAAGTGTTTCCTGTTGAGTACGCATGAATGGCAACACTGAAATTTTCCGGGTCCCTCTCATAAAGGGCATTCCCCTGGCGAACCAGGCGCCCTTCTCTTTGTTCGACATCTGACGGCCTCCACGGCGCGTCCAGGTGATGGATTGCGACCATTCTTTCCTGGGCGTTCATACCTGCGCCCATTTTCGGGGTTGACCCTATCAGGACCCTGACGGCGCCAGAATTGACAAGGCCGAATAGCTCATCCTTTTGGGCCTGGCTGTTGGCTTCATGGATGAATCTTATCTCACCTGCCGGAATGCCCTTTTGAATCAGGGTTGCCTTGAGATCGTCATAAACTGAAAATCCGGTATCCGCCGTTGTGAGATCGGCAAGCTCGGAGTCTTGGATTCCATCTAAAAAGGTTTCAAGGCTTTCACGCCGGTTTAGGTAAGCGTTGGTTTGAGAATTCTTGTGGTCTGATATGGCATCGATTTCCCGTTCTATCAGGTTTTTTACAATTTCCCATCGTTGAGCATAGGTGCTGGCTTTTTCCAGCTCGGCCAATACATCCGGGTCCTTGTCCGCCTTGGCTTTCTTTAGCGCTTTATTGATAAACGCCTTTGCGTCCTTTTTTGCGGTTTTTGCCGGTGTAGAAAGATCGCAAAAAACCAGTTGAGTACCCTTGTCGGCATTCCACTTATTGTAGATCTCTATGATTTTTTTAGCAGACCTGGAGACCTTATTGTCCTTACCGGCTTTTGCTCTTGGGTCCACGAGCCTGATATCGAGAGCCATTTTTCTGGCGTCACTCATAATCCATAAATGGTTGTCAACTTTAGGATTCGCTCGCCGCCCCAACTTTTCTAATCGGGTGGCTCTTGCTACCAGGTAATCAACATATTTCCGTTGGCTCTCATCGGGTGATCCAAGGTCCAGTTGCCGGCCGCCGGTGTCAACCTTCGGTACAGGGAATTCTTCCCTTTCGTTTCCCCCGGTCAAACGGTTCGATTCTTTGATTTGTTCGGCATAGGACTTCTTTAAATCGTCCATCGTAATCGAATCAGCGAATTCAGCGTAAAGCTGCAACAACTCTCTGGTATTGTTGAAGGTGGACATAATGACGCGGTCTTTCAGCTTTTGCGAAGCCGTGTATTCGATTTTGTTTTCAGTCGTTGCATAGGCCGAGGCCCATGCGTCAAAGGCTTCAAGCTTTCTGTCCACCAGGCCCTGGCGGTTCAGGTATCGAAGGATGGCATACATTTCAACCAGGGAATTGCTGATCGGCGTCCCCGTGGCGAATGTGATGCTTGTATCTTTGACACCGTTCAAATAACGAATTTTTGAATATAAATCGAAAGCCTTTTTTGATCCCTGGGGGTTCCCCATGCCGGTAATGTTTTGCATGGAGCTTGAATACTCGAGATTTTTAAATTCGTGAGACTCATCAACAACGAGATGATCGATGTTCATCTGCCCGAAATGTAACACATTATCGCGCTCCTTGTTCATCAGGTGTGCGATACGTTCGCGTTTCTTTAAAATCCGAGTAGCCAGAGCGCTGGCAATCTTTTTTTGATCTGCCCTACGAGCCTCTTGCTCGGCTCTTTCCAGGTGTGCGATTTCCTCTAAAATCAGATTCTGGATAGCCTCTCTCTCAAGAGGGATGAAGCCGAAAGATGAGTGTCCCACGATAACCGCATTATGATCGCCGGTGGCGATTCTTGAAAAAAGCCTTCTTCGGTTTGATTGGGTAAAATCTTTGTTTGTAGCCGCTAGGATCCTAGCGCCTGGGTACAGCTTCAACCAATCCGCCGCCCACTGCCCGACAAGATGGTTCGGAACAACGATCATGGCTTTTTTGGTGAGCCCCATCCGGACACGCTCCATAACGCCCGTTATGATTGTGAAGGTTTTCCCTGCTCCAACGGTATGGTCAAGAAGAACAACATTGGATTGGATCATCCTCCATGCCGCGTTTTTTTGGGTGTTTCGCAAAGAAATGGATGGAGAGGCCCCAACGGTTTTAAGGTGCTTTCCGAGAAAAGCCCGCTTTGCATGAGTATTTTGGGTCTTGTTGTATTCTTCTACCACGACCTTGGCCCGTGCTTCATCGGCCATAAGCCAGTCATCAAAGGTGGCCTTCACGTTTTTGACAATAACAGCCAGGGCTTTTGTGCGTTCTTTATTGACCGATCTGTTATCGCCAGACCCATCATAGGCAAGGAGAGTTTTTTTTCCGGCAGCGGCATTGAAAAGAGCCGGAATATTATAATCCTCATTTAGCCATGTGACGTTGACTTCATTTTGCGTAGCATGCCCCGATATCGTTACCTTGCCGGTTTCATGGGATATCAAGACATCTGGTTCAGAAATCCCGATAAAATCCCCGAAGCCCTCATAAACCTTTTTCGGAACCCAGGTGGCCCCGAAGCCGACAAAAATCTGTTCGGCGGTCTTGTCTGGCGGGAAGACATTTTTCAAAGCCGCTGCATTCTTTTCGGCTCCATGCCCCATGGCGACTTCATATTTCGCCTTGACATTACCGGATAAATATTCGTCTTCCTGAATCCATCTGCCCGTTTCCGGGTCCTGGAAGGCAAGCCCCAGCTCTGACAGTTCCTCTGTAACCTCATCCATCTTTTTACCGGTCAGGGAAGCTATATAATCAACATCGAGCCTGCCCCTTTGTGACAGGGAAATTCCATACCCGTCGGTAACGTCTTTTGCGAAAACTATTTCTTTGTTGGGATAATACAGTCGCTTCAGTAATAACGGGGCCTTTGTGGCAACCGCCGGAGACGGATCAATCCCAAGAACCTTGGCCCGGGTGGCGGTGATGGCTTTTTTATATCCGGACTCAAGCCCGAATTCTATTTTGATATCATCCGACATGAGCCCGAAATTCGAGGGCTCGCTCAGAAAACCGAACTCTTTAACATAGGCGTCATAGAGATCGTTGAGGTCTTTTCTCAGGTCCTCTATGTTCTCAAGGTCAAACCGTTCGGCTTCTATCAACTTGTATGCTTTTTCCCTTAGCCCCAACATCCCTTTTATCCGGCCGTATTTCTTTTCTCCAAGCTTCGTTTTTTCGGTCCATTGGGTTTCCGGGGTTAAAAGTTCATAGGTGGGGTTGTCGTTTATGTCGTCATCCCCGCGCACATAAATCCTGTTCCCCTCCTGATAAAATCCGCCTATGCCGACATCCTCCCTGTTGATGTTCAAAGACAGTGCAGCGGCATCGGCCTTATCCCCTGCGCGTTCTTGAAAGACGTTTTTAAGATCACCCAAATGGTCTTTGATCAATCCTTGGATGAGAGCCCCTGTGTCCTGGCCTTCTCTTTTATCCAGGGTGAATTCGCCCTTGCCGCCCTCTTTCCAGGCTCCGCCGTACATGGTTCCCTTCATTGAGGGTTCGCCAAGCATCATGTGGGGATTGTCGGCAAAGTATTTGTTCAGGGTGATATCTTCACCGGTTGAATTCTTCATCGTCGCGCCGGTGGTCAACCACGGAGCGTTGAGATCAGGCTTTTCATCAGGCATGAGCTTTTGAAGGAAAACAATGTCTGTGGTGACTGTGGTCCCGGCATTTTTAGCAAAAGCATCGTTGGGCAGGCGGATAGCGCCAAGGAATTTGAATTTCTTGGAAAGGAAGTCTCTCGCTTCAGGATTGGCCGTGTCTAAAAATCTGGTGGTAACGACATTGGCCAGAATTCCCCCGGGGCGCAGGTGCAAGGCGCCTTTTGCGATGATATAGTTGTGGATCTTAAACCGGTTTATGGCGCGTCTGCTCTTTTTAACATCGGTTACTCGCCAATCACCAAACGGCGGGTTCCCGATATCCAAATCAAACTTTCCAAAGGGGAATTCGGCATTCTGAAAACCGGATTCAACAAGCTGGGAATCCGGATAAAGAAGCTGGCCAATTTTCGCCGTAATGGGGTCAAGCTCAGATCCATACCATTTGGAAGCCGCGCTCAAATCTTCCGGCATGAGGCCAATAAAGTTCCCGGCACCATAGGTTGCCTCAAGAACATTGCCGCCCTTGAAGCCCATGTGCTTGAGAACGTCATACATTGCCCCGATAATTTCAGGGCTTGTATAATGAGCCGACTTGGTGGAAAGGTGGGCCTCAAGGTATTCATTCGCGGTCAAGAGGGTTTCCAGCTCTTTCCGGGCTTTGATATCCTGCGGCTTGGAACTCTCTTTATCAAAAACGCTTTTCAGCCCGCCCCATCCAACATACTTTGCAAGGATGGACTGCTCTTCTTTGGTGGGATATCGCTTTTCTTTTTCGAGCTGTTTGGCTGTGCGGATTGCTGCAAGGTTTCTATCGATTCTTTGGCCCCTGGTTCCGGTGCCGATATGGTCGTCTTCTGTAATGCGGTAATTGCCCGGGTTATCTCCGGACAATTTAAGATAGGTGGGTTCGCTTGCTGGTGTCTGCTGATCCTCTAATCCGGACGGTAGGCCTCCTCCAGCTTCTCCGCCGTCAGAAATATGAATAGGTGCCGACTCTCCTGCCAGGCTTCCTGCTCCGGAATCTTCACCTTCATCAACATCTCCATCTCCCTCATTGTCAGTCTGGCTGCCGCCTCGCTCTCCGCTATCAGCTCGTTGCGTCTCACCATCTTCCGGTAAATCTTCGGGTTCACCTTTTTCCAATGATCCCGCGCCATGGCTGCCATCTGAGGAATGTTCATCGTCGCCCCCTGGTTTGTTGTTGGTTTTGTTGTCATTATAGCCGTTTATGCTATTAATGTCAACCTTTTCAATGTCCGCGCCATCGGTCATTTCCGAATTATCGAATCCAGGATAAAACCGGACCGCCTCATACCATGACCGGAGATAGGGCTTCGCTGCGTCTCCAAGATCCTCAAGCATGGCCTTTGCATAATTCACAAACGATCTGGCCCCGGCCTCGATGTGATACCCGGCAAGCTGGATACCTGCCTGAATCATTTCCGGGTCCAAACCAGCGCTTACCTGGTTCAGTTTCTTTTTTAAAAGTTCCCTGGCTGCGTCTGCGGCCTCTTTGGTGAACACTTTGTTGGATTCGCCATAGGCGGGCTTAGGCTTTTGTTGCGGGTCTTTCAGTATGGATTCCGTGGTTGTCTTTCCGGTTGCCAGGGAGTGGAATACAAACTCTATGGTTTCCGGCTTTTTCTCGGGTTTAACCGGCTCTGCCGACAACTCTGTTTTGACGGCGGTTGTCGGCTTCGTCGTCTCTTCTTTTTGGGCCACGGCGAAGGCTTTTTCAGCGGCCTTCTCCCTGGCCTGCTCCATGCTCCATTTCGCCGGATACCCTGGGCCATCTTCAAGCCGGACCCCGCCCTTTTCCCGGCGGATGTAATAGCTGCCAGATGCCGCAAGCTGGATGGAGTAGGCGGTCCCGTCCGGAGCGGTAGCGACTCCTTTGCGCTCAAGGTCTTTAATGAAGTTTTCTCGGGTTATTGGCGGCTTGGCTTTCGGGCTTTCGGTTTCTTGGGCAAGGATCGCTTCCCGAACTACGTCACTGAGATCCTTCCATGCAAGCTGAACGAGATAATTTCCCT
>CAYGNV010000052.1:0-13558 GCA_964351355.1 uncultured Smithella sp. | reverse complement strand
AAGATGAAAGAAATCAAAGCAAGCAACATGAATGTGGAAAAATTTATTGATGATAAAATTCGTGATATCCGGGCAGCTGTCGGCGACGGATTGGCCGTAAACGCATTGTCCGGCGGCGTGGATTCATCGGTCGTCACCGCGTTGGGGCACAAGGCGCTGGGCAACAGACTCAAAACCTATTTTATTGACAACGGCATCATGCGGGAAGGAGAACCGGCCAAAGTCGCAACTGCTTTCAAAAAGCTGGGAATACAGATTGAAATCCTGGATGCTTCCAAAGCTTTCTTTGCCGCGCTGAAAGGCCTAACCGATCCCGAAGAAAAACGCGAAGCCATCACCCAGACCTTCTACAAAAATGTCTTCGGCAAGCTGGTCGTTAAAAGTAAAGCCAACTATCTCCTGCAGGGCACCATTCTGACGGACGTGGATGAAACCGTTGCCGGGATTAAACGTCAGCACAATGTATTTGAGCAACTGGGTATCGATCCGCAAAAAACGTTCGGCTATAAAATTCTGGAACCGCTCATCGAGCTGCGCAAGGACGGCGTGCGAAAAGTGGGAGCTGGACTGGGACTGCCGGCCGGCATGTTCGACCGGATACCCTTTCCCGGACCGGCGCTGGCCGCCCGCGTGATCGGCGAAGTCACGCCCGCCAAAATAGCCCTGGTCAAAAAAGCAACCGCCATTACCGAAGCAGCGCTCAAAAACGTTAAGGCGTTTCAGTATCTGGCGATTCTGCATGAAGACCGCGTAACGGGCATGCGCAACAACAAACGGGTCTTCGGCAATCAGATTGAAATCCGCTGCTGGAACAGCATTGATGCGCGCACCGCCAAACCCACCCGGCTTTCTTTTGATGTATTGGAAAAGATCGCCGCGAAGATCACCAAAGATATCCCGGAAGTCGTCAGCGTCACCTACAACATCACATCGAAACCGACATCGACAATCGAGGCGATTTAGCCGGAGGGCCGTGGCGGAATTTTCCAAACCCGGAAATTCCCGCCACGACCGGAGCAATCGAACCATGGAAAGAAAGCCGCAAAACGGTCCTTTGCAGGGAATTCGCATTCTTGATCTTACCCGACTCTATCCCGGACCGCTGGGCACAATGATGCTGGCCGACATGGGCACCGATGTCATCAAGATTGAGGACATGAACGCGCCGGACTATATGCGATACTACCCTCCTTATCTGGAATCGGAATCCGCAGGCTTTATTGCCGTTAACCGCTCCAAGCGCAGCCTGGCGCTCAATCTCAAATCAAAAGAGGGCGTGGATATTTTTTTTGCTCTTTTGAAAACGGCGGATATTGTCATCGAACAGTTCCGGCCCGGCGTGCTTGCTGAACTGGGTATCGGCTACGAAGCGGCAAAGCAGGCCAAACCCGATATTGTCTACGTCTCAATCACCGGATACGGCCAGAACGGGCCTTACGCCAAAGATGCCGGACACGATATCAATTTTATCGGATACGCCGGAATCCTCTCGGCAACCGGCTTAGCCCAAACAGGCCCAGTTCTCCCCGGCCCGCAACTCGGTGATGTGGCGGGGGGCGCCTATATGTCCATGATTGCCTGTCTGACCGCTCTCTGGACAAGAGAAAAAACCGGCCAGGGGCAAAGAGTCGATGTTGCCATGCTGGATTGCGTCCTTCCGTTGATGACACTGCAGATGGCGCATTATCAGGCAACTAAAATAACTTTCGCGCCGGGAGAGCCGCCTCTTTCCGGAGGCCTGGCCTGTTATGGCGTGTATCCATGCGCCGACGGCAAATACATTGCTTTGGGCCTGCTGGAAGCCAAGTTCTGGAAAATATTTTGCGACATGGCCGGTCATCCTGAGTGGCTGGAAAAGCATATGGTGATGGGAGAAGAGGCTGATCATCTGCGCAAAGGAATCGCCGCTCTTTTCCGGACAAAAACAAGGGATGAATGGATTATCGCGGCGAAAAACTTAGATGTTTGTCTGACACCCGTGCTGGATCTTTCAGAGATTGAATCAGACCCGCAATTGCAGGCCCGGCACATGATTTACGAGCAAACTCATCCTGTCTGCGGCAAAATCAAAGGCATCGGCGTGCCGCTTAAATTCTCAGCCACACCGGCCCAGCCCTCCGGACCATCTCCTGCTCTGGGAGAAGACACAAAATCCATTCTGGAAGAAATCGGCTACAAACAGGAAGAAATTGAAGCGCTCCGAAAAGAAGGCGTGATATTGGTTGCCGGTAATTAAAAAAAAGGACAGGGAAACCCCTGTCCTTTCATTGCCTTTGAGTCTATCTGTTTTTAACTGATATTAAAACTTCATCCAAATAATCTCATTTTGTTTTGCCGCTGACCGTTTCTTAATTGTATCAAATTCTGTTTGGGTCTTTGGCCACCAGACGTATAGTGTTGATGGATCGGATTTTCCATTCGTAATAGTCTGGGTGGATGCTGCAACATGCATACGTCCGGATTTCTCGATGCCAAACACTTCATTGGGGAATTTATCACCCAGCAACCCGTTAGCCAGTGCCGTGGGAAATGCATCACGAATCTTATATACATCATCAACTGTCCCTGAGACTTCGATTGCACGAGCCAGAGCATGCATGGCTGTGTAGTTGAGGGCGCACTCCCAAGTGACCATTTTCTTGTACTGTTCAGTATATCTCTTCTCAAAAATTGTTGCACCCGGGAATGGAACACTCACGACTCCACCTGTACCAATCAGATTGCCCATTACCTTGGTGCCTCCGAGTAATTTAGCAATGTAATCCTGCTTGGCCTGATCGACCATAATAAAACCACCTTTGAAACCCATGCTTCTGGCCTGTTCAATCACCAGTGCCGTTGTGACTGAAGGTCCGCCGATAAGCATGACATCCGGTTTGGTGGCGATGGCGGCAGCGAGCGGAGCAGAAAAGTCTGTTTCCGTGAAATAATTAGCCGGCTTATCTGTGGTAATGACGCCGCCCTTCTTTATCCAATATTCTTTAAATGCACTTCTCCATTCATCGCCGTAGGCGCCCAGAGTCACAACCATGGCGCAGTTCTTCCATCCCTTTTTAAACGCCCAATCGGCAAAGACATGAACATAGGTGGTAAAATCAACTGTAGTGGCTACCACCAATTTATTGCCCATCTCCGTTACCTTTGGGGTGCTGGTATAGGCCATCATGATGAACTCGTTGCCCTTTTCCTCATTGATTTTCATCATGGGAGCGAGCGTATTGAAAACACCATTGAAAACCGCGATGGCTTTATTCGACTTGAAACGACGGGCGTTATTAACCGCTTGCGTGGGGTCAATACGGTCATCAAGTCTTTCAAGTTTAAATGTGTATTTCTTCCCACCAACCGTAATTCCACCGGCTGCATTGATGTCCTTAACAGCCATATCAACACCGCTTAGGATATCCTGCCCGTATTCCGCTGCCACGCCACTGAGCGGACCGGTATAACCGATGACAATTTCATTAGCCTTGCCAATTCCCGTCCATGACATGACAAAAACAGCAGCAACCAAACAAACCAGCACCTTCAGATACTTCATTCTTAGTCCCTCCTCTTTCTTTAGTTATTGTTCTTTATCGCTCCGAGAAATGATTAGACCATCCCCCATCTCTGCATATGCTGACTTCATTGACTCAAAAAGCAAAACATGTCAACATCAGAATAATAGTCAGCAGCTCTGATGAACAAAAATAATGATTTCTTGCTTTATGATGCACTGGATATTATTGAAGATAATTACATGACCATCATTCTTAATTTGTCTGCCGGTCACTGCAAATAATGTTATCCATCACTGCGCCGCCATCAATGCTGGCAGCCTGTCCGGCAATACGTCCGGCGTCCTCCGATATGAGATAGGCCATCTACCCGGCACTTTCTTCAGGCGGCTGAAGGCGGTCTTGCAAAACGATCCACAATAAAATCGAGAATCTTCTGCAATCTCTGCGGGTCTATTTTCTCCCGATCATCTTTGATTTGCTCTTCCATAGCCAATTGAACTACGCCCCGGATGATCCAGGTCATATGTCCTGAATTGCCTGGTTGAAATTCCTTGGCTGCGATGCCATCTTCAATAATCTTTTTAATCGTTGCATGAATCTTCACATGATACAAAATGAAATCACAATAAGGCGCGCCATTAGGTGGGCCATAGTAAATAGTAAACATCAACCGAAAAAAATTCTTGTCTTCAATGACATGTAGAAAGATCTTGTCAACAAGGTCTTTCAATCGGCTTTTCGCGCCTTCGGATGTGTGCAAATGCGACTCCAGCACCGAATCGATCTTGGCAGAGTAGGTCTGCATGAGTTCCATGTAAAGGCCTTCCTTGCTGCCGAAGTAATAATAAAGGGAAGGCGCGGTTATTCCTACCGCATCCACGATTTCTCGTATGGTGGTCGCGGCATATCCCTTTTGCGCAAACAGCCCAAGGGCTGCGTCCAGAATCTGCTGTCGGGATTCAGATACCAGTTTTTTTTTACTCCCTTTTGCTGCTTTGTGGTCATTTTTATCTTTGCCTTTCATTTCTATGCCTTCTATCCAAGTGTCGATATATGTATTATTGATGACTCACTATATTGGCAAAGGGTTTCTTTTGTCAATCATAATAAGAAAACAATTGAAGGAACGTGATTGGTATGTGCATCTTGAGGGGTTCAATTCTAAAATTCTTCAATAGACTATTATCGATTTCGTTAAATCATATTTTTTCATATTTTTTATTGACACCATGTAACTTTTTTTATATAATGCGCGTTATAGAGTTTTGCGGAAATGGCGTTTTATCAGAAAAATACCTAAAATAAAGGGAGGAAGCATGATGAAAAAGATACATCTGTTTACCGGAATGATTTTAGTTTTTCTGCTTATGACAACAGGGGTCTGGGCTGCAGGCCATGACACAACCGGACCAATCAAGATCGGCTTCATGGGGAACATGTCTGCTCCATTTTCACTGAGCGCCAAGGCTGCCGCCACCATGGCTGTTGATGAAATCAATCAAGCGGGCGGCATTTCGGGACAGCAAATCAAACTGATCGTCGAGGACACCAAAGGTGAAATCCCCAAGGCTGTTGAAATTTACAAGAAACTGGTCATGAACGACCGTGTGCTGGCTGTCTTCATCGGGGAAAAGGTAGAAATGGGTGTGGCCGGCATGGAGATCGGCGCAGAACTGTTTCCGGAGTATCCGCATATCTTCTTCAGCACGATCGGTTCCGGAGATGACATCTGGCATCGCGTGCGCGACAACTACAAAAAATACCGGTTCGGCTTCCAGACGTATTATGCCATCTCGACCAACTACCTGAAGATTTTGGCGCCCGATAACATCGATTGCTTCAAGAACCAGATCAAAATCAAAAAAGTGGCCATTCTTTATGAAGACATGGAGTGGACAAAACCACTGCGCCAAGGCATTCCCAACGTTTCTCCGTCCTTAAAAGCCATTTACCAAGAAAAGGGAGTCAATGTTGTTTATGAGACAACCATGTCTCTCGATCAGAAGATGTTTAACCCCATCTTTGAAGAAATCGCCAAATCCGGAGCCGACTTCATCGACTGTGCCGTCGGTTATATTGATCAATCGGCTTTTGTCAAACAGTGGGCTCAATCGAGTGCGCGAAATATCCCCGTATTTATCTGGGGAGGGCTCGCCGGCATGCCGCCGATCTGGAAAATGACGGAAGGCAAGGTAAACGGTGTTATGGTTGGATCATCTCTGGTCAGAGTGGCCATCACACCCAAGACGATCCCCTTCATGGATAATCTGGTAAAAAATTATAAGGTCGGTCCTATCTTCGGTTCCCACACAACCTACGACACCATTTACGGCTTCAAGAAAGCCATCGAAAAAGCCGGCGGAACGGGAAGCATTGACAATCTGATTAAGCAATTGGAGCAGGTTGAAGAAGTGGCTGTTCTGGGCACCATCGGCTGGGACGCGAAATACCATTACAACCTTCCCCCGCCCAAGTACGTAACGCCTATCGTCCAGTGGCAGGATGGTGAAATGAAAGTCATCTATCCCCTGAAGTATAAAATGGCTGATTACAAGGCACCGAAGGATTTGCGAAAGTAACCCGTACGGGGAATCCGCTTTGGGCAAAGGCTCGCGCGGATTCCCCGATACAAAAACTTTTCATTCGTTTTCTGCCAGGGTAATCCGGTGTCACAGTTTTTTTCAACATTATTTGCCTCATACAAGGCAATTTCAGATCATAAAAGGGGGCGCGGACCCTATGAGTAATATCCTTCTGCAGATTATTATCTACACGGTCATTTGGGGTTCCATCTACCTCCTGATATCCCTTGGCTTCTCGCTCATCTGCGGGGTGCTCCGTATCTTTCATCTGGGATACGGTGTGGTATTTATTCTGGCCGCTTATGTCACCTGGTTCTTTATGGAGAACGCACACCTGGGACTTGTGCCCAGCCTCCTGCTCATGTTTCTGGTCCAATGCGCTTTCGCTCTTGTTATCTTTTACAAAGGCGTCTTTCAACGCTACCTGGAAGAGGAGGAAGTTCTACTGACCGTTTCGATTCTCATTTTTCTTGCCGTCGCCCATCTGGCCAACTATTTATATCCTGTCACGGCCGGCGTCAGCATTCCTTCGACGATCATTGATGACGTCCTCTCCATCGGCGGCGTCACCATTGCGTATCAGATGATTATTGCCGCGCTGGCGGGAATCCTGGTGACGGCAATCTATGTGCTGTGGTTCATGAAAACAAGAGTCGGCCTGATCATCCGGGCCATCAGTCAGAACCTGCCGGCGGCCCTGCTCATGGGGACGAACGTCAACCGGATGTACTATCTCGCCATGATCCTCTCGGTGATCCCCCCGACCATTTGCATGATCATGATCGCACCTTTCTGGGGAGTTGATCCGTTCATGGGCACATCCCTCCTGATGACCGCGATGATGATCTCCATTCTCGGAGGCCTAGGCAATCTCAAAGGCAGCATTGTTGCTTCTTACCTGATCGGATTCATCCATGCCTCTGTCAGCTTCATCTTTGTGTCCCGCTTCATGGGGCTTGCCGCCTTAATTGTCACTCTGGTGGTGATGATATATCGTCGCGGGGGTATTTTTGCAGGAGAAACCTTATGGTAAACTTTGAATTACGCCGCGACCGCATTGTCGCCCGCTGGCGGGACAAGAAAACGGAATGGGTGATTGAACCGCGTTACTGGAGAAATCCGATCATCGGCATCAGTGTTCTGCTGATGCTGCCCCTATTCGTCCGTTCCTATCCGCACATCCTGACCATGTTCACCACGGCCAATCTTTACGCGGCCATTGCCATTCCCCTGGCGCTGCAGATGCTGGGAACCGGTCGGGTCAATTTCGGTCCGCAGCTTTACCTGGGAATCGGCGGTTACACAGCCGCCCTTCTGAACCTCCATTTCGGCTGGAGTCCCGCCATGACGCTTGCGGCAACGATTACCGTCTGTGCGACCATCGCGTTGCTCTTGAGCCCGACCACCCTGATTGCCAAGGGGCTTTATTTTTCCCTCATCACCCTGATTTTGCCGCTGACCTTTCTGGATGTCACCTACATCTGGGGAGACCTGTTCCGCGGGGAAGTGGGTCTCGTGGGAATGAGTCCGCTTTTGACATTTGAAAAGGTTTCCTGGAATTATATTGCTTATTACTATCTTTCCCTGTTTCTGATGCTTACATATCTCCTCTTTTGTGACCGGACGGTGCGCTCGCGGATAGGCATCAATATGGCGGCGGTCAACGAAAATGAAAACGTGGCCCGCATGATGGGCGTGAGGGTGGATGCTTACAAAATCTTCTTTTACGTGGCGCCGTCCATCCTGACCGGAATCGCCGGTTGGTTCATCGTCCACACCTTCCGCACTTTTGCCGGCGTAACCTACCTTCCTCTGGACTTTATGACGAAGATACTGATCATCGTCATCGTCGGAGGAAGGGCTTTTCTCTATGGCGCGATCCCCGGGGCTTATCTGATCTCCATTCTCGAAGATTCTCTGCGGGGGCTCGGTCCAGTGAACTACTTCGTGTTCCCTCTGATTCTGATTGCACTGATAGTTTTTCTTCCCCGCGGGGAAGGGCTGTGGGGCCTCTATAAGAAAAAACGCCCCCGGGATTATTTTCCAAAACTGCATGTAAGGAGAGAATAGCACTGTGCTGGAGATAACGACGGTATCGAAAAATTTTGGAGGGCTTGCTGCGGTGAGCGATGTCAGCTTTACCGTTCACGAGGGGGAAGTCGTAGGCTTGATCGGGCCAAACGGCGCCGGAAAAACCACGTTGCTAAACCTCATCTGCGGCATTTATAAACCCGATAACGGGACGATCCGCTTTAATGGAACGGATATCACCGGCCTTGCCAGCCATAAAATCTGCAAGTTGGGCATCTCCAGAACGTATCAGATCCCCCAGCCCTTCGAATCCATGACCGCCCTGGCCGGGGTGATGGTCGGTGTCTTAAACGGGAAACATCGTCCCAACATGAGCGTTCCCGATGCGGCTCTGGAGGCTTCCTACTATCTGGAGTTCGTGGGGCTTTTCTCCAAGCGGGACACCCTGGCGCGTGATTTGAATCTCTATGAATTGCGGATGCTGGAACTGGCCCGGGCGCTGGCCACCACACCGAAGCTCCTGCTCCTGGACGAAGTCATGGCCGGCCTGAATCCGACGGAGGCGTCACGGGCGTTGGATATGATCTGGAGCGCCCAGGAACAGTTTGCCTTTACCATCCTGTGGATTGAACACGTCATGAAAATTATCATGAACGCGACCCAACGGGTTGTCGTTCTTCAGTACGGCAAAAAGATTGCGGAAGGCACGCCCCGGGAAGTGACCTCGGATCCCAAAATTATTGAGGCATATCTAGGAGGACGCCATGCTCAGCATTAACAACCTGAACGCCGCCTATGGAGTGATTCCTGTCCTTCACGACGTCAATCTACAAATCAAGCAGGGAGAGATCGTCGCTCTCCTGGGCGCGAACGGCGCGGGAAAAACAACATTACTCAACAATGTCTCCGGGGTGCTACCCGCCAAAACGGGAACCATCTCGTTTTTAGGTGAAGACATCCAAAAGGAGTCCTCCGATAACATCGTCAAACAAGGCATATCCCAGATTCCTGAAGGAAGGAAAATTTTCCCTTACCTGTCGGTGAAAGAAAATTTGCTGATGGGCGCCAGCACGACAAAGGCCTGGAAAAAAAGGAAGGAAATGATGGAGAAAGTGTGCCACCTCTTCCCCATCCTGAAGGAGCGTGCCGGCCAACAGGCCAGCCTGATGAGCGGAGGCGAGCAGCAGATGCTGGTCATTGCCCGCGGCTTGATGGCCCAGCCAAAACTTCTGATGATCGATGAGCCCTCCTTGGGGCTGAGCCCGATCATCATGTCACAGATTTACGATGCCATCAAAACCTTCCCCGCTGATGGAATCACCGTGCTCCTGTCGGAACAAAATGCGCTTTATGCTCTGGAAATCGCCACCCGGGGCTATGTGTTGCAAGACGGTCACATCGTCTTGGAAGGAACAAGTCAATTTCTACTCAACAGCGAGCTGGTCAAGAAAGCTTATATAGGGATGTGACAATGACAGAAGATTATTTTAATTATACAGACAAGCTTTTTGCCCGAGAGGACATCGACAAAAAGGCGGAAGCGCTCAAAGGCATCCGGGTGCTTGATTTGTCTCATATGATTTTCGGGCCAACGGCGGCAAAGACCCTGGCACAGTATGGCGCCGAAGTGATTAAGGTGGAAGTTCCCAACCAGGGTGACTACTGGCGGGGTGGAACTTACTGGGGCAAGTACTGGAAGCATTCCAACCCTCTCTGGCATTTCATCAATCCGGGTAAATATTTCGTCGGTATTGATGTTAAAAAACCAAAAGGCAAGGATCTGATTCTACAGCTTGCCGAAAAAGCCGACGTCATCATCGAAAATTTCACTTCCGGAACCGTAGAGGCTTGGGGCATCGGCTATTCCCAGGTCAGTAAGATCAACTCGAAAGTCATTTACGCCAGCCTCAGCACTTACGGACAATTCGGCCCGCGGCGATACGCTCCGGGATGGGATCTTTTGGCTCAGGGCGCAAGCGGCGTCCTGTCCGTCACCGGTCATCCGGACACGGATAAATATTTTAAAGTTCCCGATTTTTTCGGTGATTTTTTCCCGGCTTATTACGCGGCCATGCTCATCTTCATTGCGCTGAATTACCGGGAGCGCTCGGGAGAAGGTCAGTATATTGACGGCTGTCAGGCGGAAATCCTAATGCGGACGCTCAGCCATTTCACTTACCATGACGCAACCGGGGAAAGCCTGGGGCGCACCGGTAATATGGACCCGACCATGTCTCCATCGGGAATATTTAAGACGCGTGACGGGAAATTTGCGGCCATCGCCATTGCCACGGATAAGCAATTTCAATCGTTTTGCAAAGCGCTCGGCCGCGATGACATTGCCCAAAACGATCTATATAAAAAAGCCGCAAGCCGGCTCAAACGCGAAAATGCACTGGCCTTAAATAAAGTCCTTGAGAAATGGGTCATCACCAAAGACGTGCAGGAACTGGCCGGATTGGCCAAGAAGTACCGCTTTGCGGCAGCCGAAGTCATGGACGACGTGCAGATCAGCCAGGATCAATGGCGGAAGGAGAGAGGAAGCGCCATTCTATTTGAAGATGATATGTATAAAAAGCTGCTTGTTGAAGGACCAATCGCCATGCTAAGCCTTACGCCGGGCAGAATCAAATGGCTTACCCGGCCGCTGGGCTATCACAACCGCTACGTCTTCAAGAAAATTCTGGGCTTGACGGAGGCTCAGATTAAGGATCTGGAAAAAGAACGAGTCGTGGGCACCTGGGATTACCGGGTCGGTCAGAGACCGCCGATCTATCATGACTTGTCCAAGGATAGAATTTTTAATTATGAAGGAGGTGAGGACCATTAAAGAGCGAGTTTATTCAAGATACCTGCAGAAAAAAGGCGAGTCCAAACTGTCCGATTGGAAAAATATCCTCACACAATTGACCACCTCCGAGGGAAAGCCGGAAGCCCTGGATGACATGATGGTCCTCGATCTGAGTTACGCTAATTTCTCCGGAAACGTCACCGCGAGTTTTCTGGCCGAAGCCGGCGCCGAGGTGATTAAGGTTGAGCCACTTGAGGGCGACCCATCCCGCGTCATGAGCCCGTATGGCGCTAATGTGAAAGGCATCGGCATTCCCTATCTGATGGAAAGCCGCAACAAGCGCCAGATCACCCTGGATTTGGAAAGCCCCGAAGGCCAGGATAATCTCAAACGCCTCGTCAAACGGGCTGATATCCTCATTGAAACCTATGCTCCAGGCCAAATGGATACCTGGGGAATCGGCTACCGGCAATTGCGGGAACTTAATCCCGGTCTCATCTATATCGCCATTTCGCCTTATGGGCATTACACGGCCAAAGGCAGAGAAATGGCCGAGATGCCCTGGACAGACCTGACCTCTCAGGCCGAGTCGGGTCTTGCCGCCCTGATCGGTGATCTCCCGGATGCGCCGGAACCTTATAACTGGCCGACCCGCGCCGGGTTTTATGCCGCCGGATACACCTCCGCGGTTGGAGCGGCCTGCGGGGGCTTGGTCGCTTCTTTCTTCAAGCGACGAACAGGCGAAGGACAGATGGTCGATATCGCCACGGCCGACGCCTACGCATCCTGCGTCGGCTTTCCACCAACGATCGGCTATGTGTGGAAGAAACCGAGACTTCGCTATGGAACGCTCGATTACGGCCTTTGCCCTTACGGATTTTTCAAGTGCCAGGACGGTTACGTGGCCATTGCCTGTTTCCGTGACCAGGACTTCCGGGCGGCTCTGAAACTTCTGGGCCAGTGGAAAATCGAAGAAGAATGGAAAACGCTCCTCGACCGGATCACGGATGATATTGAAAAGGTCAAAGAGCTTAACGCTGTGGTAGAAAATGCCGTCGGCAAATTTACCTACAAACAGATTAATGAAAAATTTGCATCTTACAGCGTCAAAGCAGCCGGCTCCAAATGGCGGGGCGGCGGCCTTCCCGTCACAACAAAAATGTTGACCCCCAAAGAGGTTCTCGAAGAACAACACTGGCAGGTTCGCGGCACTTTTCCAAGAATTAACCACCCCTCCTATGGGATTGTAACCTTACCCTTAACTGGAAAGATGTCCAAAACACCTTTACGGGTTAAATGGATCTCGGCAGACATTGGCGAAGATAATGACTATGTTTTTAAGAAATATGGATTAGCAACCAAAGCAACCGGATAAATAGTTACGATTGGAGAGAAAGAGTCCTGCATCCATAAATTTCATAAAGGAAAAGTATCGCACATGAAAGTATCCAAAGACCAGCAAGAGACGGCGACATCAAAGGACACGCCTGCCGGATATCAAGAAACAGACTCGAATTCCATACGCCCTGACCTTGCCGAGGTAATCCGTCGACATGCTTTTGGCTTTGATGAAAATCGCCACGCTGTGGTGGCGAAAAGACAGGAAAAGAATCAACGCACGGCCCGAACCAACGTCGAAGACCTGTACGATACCGACAGTTTTATCGAATACGGCGCTCTGGCCATTGCCGCACAGCGCGAGCGCCGTTCGCTGGACGACCTCATCAGCAAGACCCCGACCGACGGCATGATCGCAGGTATCGGATCCGTCAACGGCGCGCTTTTCCCCGAAGACAAGGCGCGCTGCATGGTCATGGCTTACGACTACACTGTGCTAGCCGGCACTCAGGGTTTTTTCAATCATAAAAAAATGGATCGCATGCTCCATCTGGCACACGAACAGCATCTGCCGCTTGTTTTCTTCGCGGAAGGCGGCGGCGGAAGACCCGGTGACGTTGACGCGCAAGGCGTTATGGTCGCGGGACTAGACCTCTCAACCTTCGGCGGATTCGCGAGACTGAGCGGGGATGTACCGGTGATCGGCGTTGTATCAGGGCTCTGCTTTGCCGGAAACGCGGCACTCTTAGGCTGCTGTGATGTAATCATTGCCACGAAGAACTCCAATATCGGCATGGGCGGTCCGGTCATGATTGAAGGCGGCGGCCTGGGCGTTTTCAAACCAGAGGAAGTCGGCCCAATGGACGTGCAGACACAAAACGGCGTGGTTGATATTGAAGTGGAAGACGATGTGGAAGCGGTCGCCACGGCTAAAAAATATCTTTCCTATTTCCAGGGCGCAACATCGTCATGGGAAGCCGGCGACCCTATTCGATTGCGCACACTGATCCCGGAAAACCGCAATCGCGCCTATAATGTCCGCAACGTCATCAAAGCCATCGCCGACACGGATTCTTTTCTGGAACTAAAATCCAAGTTTGGCCTCAGCATGGTGACAGGTCTGATCCGCATTGAAGGCCGACCGTTTGGCGTCATCGCCAACAACTGCATGGTCATGGCCGGCGCCATTGAAGCGGAAGGCGCGGACAAGGTCGCCCGTTTAATGCAGATTTGCAACGCGCACGGTTTGCCGATCATTTCGCTTTGTGACACCCCGGGCTTCATGGTCGGACCGGAGATTGAAAAGCGCGCAC
>CAYGNV010000051.1:6385-13856 GCA_964351355.1 uncultured Smithella sp. | reverse complement strand
TGATCATCATTGAAAACGGCCGCCTGGTTTTAGGGACCTGGCAATCGATCTTCTTTTGCGAATTTGACGGACCAAGAACAAGAAAGGTATATCAGTTTTAAGATTTAAGTAGTTAAGTTTTAAGTAATTAAGGTATAGAGCGGAAGCGCTTCGCGCAATCATTATTTTTAAACTTAAATCTTAAATCTTAATACTTAACTACTTAAAACTTCCATCATCTGTTCATGAATCAACCCATTGCTGGCAATAAGACCGGGCGAAAGCAAATCCCACTTTTCGCCTGTCATATCGGAAATGACGCCGCCTGCTTCTTCCACCATCAGGCAGCTGGCAGCCGTGTCCCAGGGTTTGAGCTTCAATTCCCAGAATCCGTCAATCCGCCCGGCGGCAAGATAGGCCAGATCCAATGCCGCCGCGCCCGGACGCCGGATGGCCTGCGCCTTTACGGCCATCGCGTTGAAAAAATTAAGATTGTTATCCGGGCTTACCCGGATGTCATAGGGAAAACCCGTGGCCAGAAGACTGCGGGATAGATCGCTTGCGGAGGAGACATGCAGCTTTTTTCCATTGAGATAGGCGCCACCTGAGCGACAGGCGAAAAACAGGTCGTCTCTGGTGGGATCGTAAATGACGCCCAGGACCACAACGCCATCTTCCTCCAGTGCAATGGATACACAAAAAAAAGGAAATCCGTGTGCATAATTGGTCGTTCCGTCCAGAGGATCGATAATCCAGCGCATAGCTGCCCGCTCATTCTTCGCGGCCGATTCCTCGGACAAAATCCCATGATCGGGATACCGGAGGCTTATTTCCGCAAGAATCAGTTCCTCCGACATCTTATCCGCTTCCGTCACCAGATCGATGGTTCCTTTATAATAAATTTGATTGTTCTTGGTGAGTTTTTCGACGAGCAACTTTCCTGCCTGTCGCGCCAGATTTTGGGCAAAATCGACGATCTCTGTCATGAATATAAACTCCTTATTAAGATGGTTATCTTAAAGACTTAAACCATAAAGTACGTTAAAAAGTAAGAACAATCTTAAAAGTTGCGCTGCATAAGAAATAGTGCTAGACAAAACCAAAAAATGTTTGTTTGTGATAGGTTAATGACGACAGAACACAGCGCTGATTCCAATTTAATTGATTTAAAGACGGTGCGGGAAAATTCAGGGCTGACCCTGAAGGAATTATTTGAGCGCACACGGGTCAGTGTGGTCAATCTGGAGGCCATTGAAAACGGCAATTTTCATTTACTGCCCATCCCGATATGCACTCGAAACTTCATCAAAACATACGCCAATGCTTTAGGCGTGGACAGCAAGCCTGTTTTACAGCGCTACGAAAATTACCTGCAAGCGCTGCAAATGAAAGAAAAAGAGCAGACAACAGAGCAACTTCCCCATGCGCCTCTGGTCACAGTGCTGGGTCGGCATAAAGCCTCCCTGTGGATCTTGTGCATCATTATTGTTTTTGCAGCCGTAGCTTTTTTTGTAAGCATCTATAATAAACCGGTACCGGAAGCGCCTCAAAAAACCGAAGCGCCAAAAGAGGCAGTGATTCCCGATACCAATGTGCAAAATTTGGCGCAGCCGCATAAGCTTCCGATCTCCATCAATCTGCCCACACCGGAGAAGTTAATTACGGCAAATCAAGCAGGCGACGAAAAAAAACAGCCGGCACAGAAAATAACCGAAGCGCAGACCGGAAGCACCCCAGCACCTGCTGTGACGCCCCAAAATAACAAAACCAAAGTCGAGGCGCTCATGCATGATGAAGAACAGTTTGTCCTGATTGTTCACGCCACCGAAGAAACATGGATCCGGATTAAAGCCGATGACAAAGAACCTTTTCAGGTTTTACTGAAACCCGGAGAAAAAATTTCGCATAAAGCGGCGCGTTTTAATATGGACATCGGCAATGCCGGCGGAGCCAGAATACAGTTTGGCGGAAAAACTATAGAAAATTTAGGCAAGTCAGGACAGGTTATCCACTTACGCTTACCATAAACAATAAAAACGAAAGAGGTAATATTATGTTTGGAATAGGAATACCGGAGTTACTGATTATATTGGTCATTATTCTGATTATTTTCGGTGTCGGAAAGCTTCCGGAAATCGGCTCGGCCCTGGGTAAAGGGATTAAGAATTTCAAGAAATCCGTCTCCGACCCAAACGAGACAACCGGCACGCCAGCTAAAAAAGAGGAAGACAAATAGACCTGCTTGTTAACGATTATCAAAAAACGTTAATCAGCGAAAATTCACCAAGTCGTCAAGCTGGTTATTACTGAAAGAGACTGATCTATTCAGGTATCGTTAGAACAAGGGGTTGCAACCACCACTGAAGGGTGGCAAGACCCCTTGTTCTGGCAAATTGCAGTGAAGTTATTGCTGTCGCCTCAAATCAGCACCGCAAAGCAACAGCCTGTCCCGTGGAATTTATCAAACAAACACCAGCGGCGCAGTATTTCTTCAAGATTCTTTCTTGCACCTGCCGATTAAAAAGGAACATCTTCCATCGGCGTACCACTGTTCGATGCGTAAGCCGCATCAGGCGTAGCTTCGTCGCCTGCTTTGGTTTGTCCTTTGGAATCCAGCATCTTCATGTCATTGGCCACGATCTCCGTCGTGTAACGCTTCACGCCTTCTTTGTCTTCCCAGTTGCGGGTTTGAATGCGCCCTTCGATAAAAACCAGTTTTCCCTTCACCAGATAGTTGCCGCAAATCTCTGCCAGTTTGCCGAAAGTAACAATCCGGTGCCATTCGGTTTTCTGAACCTTCTCCCCACTTTTATCTTTCCACTGTTCGTCCGTGGCCAGATTGAAGTTCGTCACCATGGTGCCGTCCGGCAAGTAACGAACTTCCGGATCCTTGCCCAGCCTGCCGACCAATATCGCCTTGTTGATCATTTTTCCCCCCTGTAAATAAAGTAAAGTGGCCGCATCATACATAACAACCGTCCCGGAGGCAAACACATTTTTTGCTCACTTTTTGCTCATTTGATGCGGGATCCACCACTTGCCCGGACTACAATCATGCTTGACTAATCATCAAAAAAAATATAGTCAGGTTAACTTTAAAAAAAGCGGAGAAATTATGGAAGACAGTGATCTTTTAAAGGTTCGCCTGGAAAAAATCGCGGCCTTGAAAGCAGCCGGTGTGGATTTATATCCCAATGATGTAAAGCCTCAAAACACAACGGCCCAGATCATGGCCCAGTTTGGCGATGCCGACGGTGAAGCTCTGCCGCAATTGACACAAAAATTTTCGATTGCCGGACGACTGATGGCCGTCCGCAGCTTCGGTAAAGCGGCTTTCGTTAAGATTCAGGACCGCAAAGGTCAGATGCAATGCTATATTGCTAAAAACATCTTGAGTGAACAGGATTTTTTCATCTTTAAAAAGCTGGATATTGGTGACATTGTTTATGTTTCCGGAAAACTTTTCCGTACCAAAACCAACGAGTTGACCCTGGAAGTTGAAACCTTACGGCTGATGGCCAAATCAATTCACCCTCTGCCAGAAAAATGGCATGGCCTGACGGACATCGAAACCCGTTACCGGCAACGGCATCTGGATTTGATTTCTAACCCGGCGGTCAAGGAAATATTTTACCGGCGCAGCCTGATCATCAAACTGATGCGGCAATTCATGGATACGCATGATTTTCTGGAAGTGGAAACGCCGATGATGCAGCCGCGAGCCGGCGGCGCCGTCGCCCGTCCTTTTAAAACCCATCACAACGCACTGGATCAGGATCTCTATCTGCGGATTGCCCCCGAGCTTTATCTGAAACGCCTGGTCACCGGCGGGCTGGAAAGGGTTTATGAAATTAACCGCAACTTCCGTAACGAAGGCATCTCCACCTTTCACAATCCGGAATTCACCATGATGGAGTTTTACTGGAGTTACGCCAATTACGAAGACTTGATGTCCTTTACCGAAGAGCTGTTCGGTTTTATCGCCAAAAATATTTTCGATGGGCTTAAATTTACCTATCAGGGTACAGAAATTGATTTGACACCGCCATGGCGACGTCTCTCCGTCAAAGATGCGCTTCTGCAAATAGCCGGGATGGAACCGGCCGATCTTAACGATTCGGCAAGAGCCGTCGCTTTCGCCCGCAAAGTCGGCTGCGATGTCAAAGAAACCGATCCATTGGGGAAAATTCATATGGCCATTTTCGATGAAGTGGTCGAAAAAAAGCTTGTTCAGCCAACATTTGTCACTCAGTATCCGGTCGCCGTATCCCCCTTGTCCCGAAGGAGCAACAACGATCCGGACATTGTTGATCGTTTTGAGCTCTACATTTCCGGCAGGGAATTTGCCAACGCCTTTTCCGAATTAAACGATCCGGCCGATCAGCGCGATCGGTTCGTCCAGCAGCTCAAAGAACGGGAAGCGGGTGATGATGAAGCTCACGAAATGGATGAAGACTATATCCATGCACTGGAATACGGAATGCCGCCGACGGCCGGAGAAGGAATCGGCATCGACCGGCTCATTATGCTTTTTACCGACTCCGCATCTATTCGGGACGTTATTCTGTTTCCGCTTTTAAGAACCAAACAGGAATGAGATTCGCGCTAAAATTGACAAAGCTGTAAAACCAGCTGTTTTTCAACAGGATATTGTTTAATGCCTTACGAATTCTTTATCAGTAGACGATATATGAGAGCGAAACGCAAGCAGGTTTTTGTTTCGATCATTACCTTTATCTCGATTTTTGGCATTTTCCTGGGCGTAGCCGCGCTCATTATCGTGCTGGCGGTCATGAACGGTTTTGAAGAAGATCTGCGAACAAAAATTTTAGGCATCAAGTCTCATATCGAAATCACCGCGAATATGGCCGGTCCGATAAAAAATTATACCGCCGTCCGCGAGGAAATCGACAAAACCCCGGGCGTTGTCGCTTCTACACCGTTTATTTATACGCAGGCCATGATTCGCAGTGGCAACGGCGTCACCGGCGTCGTGATCCGCGGTCTGGATACCGAAAGCTCGCCGAAAGTGATCAATCTGGGAAAAATCCGGGAAGGCCAACTCGAATATCTCAATAAAATTCCCGCCGACGTATTACAAGGACTGCCCGCCGAAGACAAAAGCCTGACCGGCATCATGATTGGCAAGGAAATGGCCCGGAATCTGGGACTTTCTCTTTATGACACCATCACCATTATTTCACCGACGGGCGGTATTGCCACACCGATGGGCATGGTGCCCCGCATGAAAAAATTTGTTGTGGTCGGAATTTTCGAATCGGGATTTTATGAATACGATTCCACACTGGCCTTTTTGTCTCTGAAAAGTTGTCAGGAATTCCTAGACATGGGCGATACGGTTTCAGGCGTGGATATCGTCGTCCATGATATCTATAAGGCGGATGTCATCGCCCGCAACATCCAGAGTAAACTGGGCTTTCCCTTCTTTGCGCAAAACTGGATGCAGATGAATAAAAACCTGTTTTCAGCTCTGAAGCTGGAGAAACGTGTCATGTTTATCATTCTGAGCCTGATTGTACTGGTAGCCGCCTTCAATATCATCAGCGCGCTCATTATGATTGTTATGGAAAAGAGCAAAGATATCGCAATATTGAAATCAATGGGGGCAACTGCGGCCACCATCATGAAGATCTTTATTTATCAGGGACTGATCGTCGGTGTGGTCGGAACATTTTTCGGATGCATCGCCGGTCTCACCATTGCAATGAATTTGCAGAAAATTTCTCTTGGGGTGGAAAATATATTTAATTTTAAAATTCTGCCCGGCGATGTATATTACTTAAGCGAACTTCCCTCAAAAGTGAATTATAGTGACGTGGTCGTTATTGTCATAGGCACACTGGTGATTTGTTTCTTGTCCACCATTTACCCTGCGCTGAGAGCTTCCAAACTGGACCCGGCGGAAGCTTTGAGATACGAATAATATACCGGACACAACTGCAGATATGATATTACTTACAAATTTATCGAAGACTTTTATAAAAGACGGCAATAAAATTGAGGTCTTGCAGAATTTAAATCTGGAGATTAAAAAAGGGGATTCCCTGGCTGTCGTTGGCGTTTCCGGCGCCGGTAAAAGTACGCTCATTCATATCCTGGGCACGCTGGATCATCCGACATCCGGCACCCTTTTTATTGCCGGTAAAAATGTTTTTGAATGGAGCGAAAAGAAGATCGCCGCGTTCCGCAATTCGACGATTGGCTTTGTCTTTCAATTAAATAATCTGCTGCCGGAGTTCAGCGCGCTGGAAAACACCATGATGCCGGCCCTCATCAGCGGGATGCCGAAAAAACAGGCCCATGAAAAGGCGAGTCAATTACTCGCAGAAGTCGGGCTTGCACATCGGCTGAAACATAAACCGGGCGAACTCTCCGGCGGAGAGCAGCAACGAGTGGCCATCGCCCGTGCTTTGGTGATGGAACCGGAAATTCTGCTGGCGGACGAACCGACAGGAAATCTTGACACGGAAACAGGAAAAAAGATAGAAGACATCCTGGTTAATTTAAATATGATAAAAAAAATAACATTGATTGTTGTCACGCACAACAAACTGCTGGCCGACAGGATGTCCGGCAGAATCGGATTGCGCGACGGGAAGATTTTATGATTTCTAATCAAAACGCATTCAAAATAATCTTGACCATCTTTCTTTTTCTCCTTTGCTTTCTGCCAGAAGCCCAGGCCGAAAACATCAAGAAAATAATCATCCTGCCTTTTGATGTTCACGCGAGCGTCGAAGGCGGCACGCTGCAAAAATCCATTTACAGTCATCTGGAAAAAGAATTCCAGCGAGAAAAGAAAATGGAAGTTGTAGCGGCGGGTGGTTATGCCCAAAGCAATGTCTTGCTTAATAAAGACCAGGCCGTCGCAGCCGGGAAGGCCCTGGGGGTGGACTATGTGGTCACAGGCAGCATCACACAGTTCGGCGAGGCACTGAACATCGACGCGCAAATTATCGATATTGCCCGAGAGACGAGTTTACCGGCCGTGTCCATGCAGGGCAAGGGATCAGCGGGCTTGGAAGCGCTGGCGGGTGAGCTGAAAACGGCAATACTGGACCGCATGGGACTTTTGGATAAAATTGCCCGGATTGACATCGCGGGCAACCGCAAAATCGGAGCAGACGCCATCAAACAGCAACTCAAGAGCAAGGTCGGCAACCCTTTGAACGAAGAGGATATCACCGCTGACATTAAAGCTATTTTCAAGATGGGATTATTTGTGGATGTCAGCGCGCAAGTGACGACAGAGCCGCAAGGCAAAGTCATTACTTTCACCATTGCCGAAAAAGGATTGATATCGGAAATCCGGCTGATCGGCAACAAGAAGCTGGATAAAAGCGACATTCTGGGCGTCATGACCGTCAAGACAAGGCAAAGCCTCAATCAGGAAAAAATTAAAGAAGACATTCAAAAAATCAAGGCGCTTTATGACACCAAAGGGTATTACAATGCGGAAATCAGCGACCGC
>CAYGNV010000051.1:0-6285 GCA_964351355.1 uncultured Smithella sp. | reverse complement strand
GCGGTTCAAAATCGGTAACGTGGAAATTTCCGGAGATTACCTGGAAAAACCCAGAACCGATCTATTCGCGCTCTTAAGAACAAAATCGGGAAACTATTACGATCGGGAAGCGATCTTGAAAGATATGGAAGCGATCACGCTGGCCGCCAGTGATGAAGGCTATGCGCATACCGACGTGAATCCTAAAATTGCCTCTCGCGAAAAAGAACAACTCGTGGATGTGAATTTCCAGTTGACCAAAGGCAACCTTGTTCATATTGCCCGCATCGGCATTTCCGGCAATACGACCACGCGTGACAAGGTTATCCGGCGTCAGCTGTCCATCGTAGAAGGGGATTTGTATTCCTCAAGCAAGCTGAAAAACAGTTATGCCAGTTTAAATCAGTTGCGTTATTTTGAAGAAGTGGACTTTCAAACAGAAAAGGCGCCGGATAACAAAATGGATGTTAATATCCGCGTCAAAGAAAAAAACACGGGCATGTTCATGATCGGCGCGGGTTACAGCGCCGTTGATCAGGCCATGATTATGGCACAGATCGTCCAGCAGAATTTTCTGGGTTACGGGCAGACGTTAAGCCTGAAAGCATCGCTCGGCTCCAAGACCAATAATTACGAGCTGTCTTTTACCGAGCCCTGGCTTTTTGATCTGCCGCTGTGGTGCAAAGCGGACATCTGGAAATACAAAAAGGAATACGATTCCTATACGCTGGATACACGCGGCACCGGCGTAACTTTGGGCTATCCGCTTTGGTGGAAAATTATCGGCTATGCCGGCTATAAACTGAGCATAGACAATATTCAGGACGTCAACCAGTCAACCGCCTCTTCCTATATCAAGGCGCAGCAAGGCGAACGAACTACCAGCGCTCTAACCTTCACGCTCGCCTACGATACGACCAACGACAACATGTTTCCCAGCAAGGGAATCAAGGCCAGCGTTTCCGTGCAACATGCCGGCGCCCCGTTGGGCGGTAACACAAAGTTCACAAAATATTCGGGCGCCATTGCCGGTTATTACCCGCTCATCTGGGATATTGTAATCAGCGCGAAAGGCCGAATCGGTTATCTGCAGAACAATGATGAGCGTGACGACAGGCTTCCGATTTACGAAAGATATGTTCTGGGCGGCATCAACTCTTTGCGCGGTTTGCGCTACGTCGGCCCGACCAATCCGGGAACCAGTGACGTCATCGGCGGCACCACCATGGTATCCTTCACCACGGAGATTGTTTTCCCTCTGATCAAAGACGCGGGCATAAAGGGCGTCATCTTTTATGACGCAGGCAATACCTGGAATGGCGGTTACTATGTCGATGACTTAAGAATGACTTGTGGCACCGGCATTCGCTGGCAATCACCCATCGGACCTTTGCGGCTGGAATACGGCTATGTACTGGATCGCAAGGGATTGAACGACGACGCCATAGGCCGATGGGAGTTCACCATCGGTATGTTCATGTAATAGAGCAATGAAGATTAACTTCATGACTTGATAATAGACTAACCAACAGAAGAGAGGAGATTTTAAAATGAAAAAAAATATTTGTCTGATTGCAGGATTGGTCCTGCTTATTATTGTCTGGGCGAACACGTCCTTTGCCAACGATAAGATCGGTTTTATCAACATCCAGGATATTATTCAAAACTCGAACACCGGTAAAAAAGCAGCCGAAGAATTCAAAAAGCTCGTGGAAAAAAAGCAGGACGGCATCAAGACCATGGAAAATGATGTCAAGAAAATGAAGGACGAACTGGATAAACAAGGTTCCGTGATGACCGCCAGTGCCCGCAGTGACAAGGAAGCCGCCTATCAGAGAAAATTGCGCGATTACCAGATTCTTGTCGATGACACCAACAAGGAACTCCAGAAACGTGATCAGGAATATTCGCAGAAAATAATTCCCGACATACTGAAAGTCGTCCGTGCCATTGCGGAAAAGGAAAAATATACTCTCATTCTGGATATCAGCACCATGCCGATGCCCTATCACGACAGGGCCAACGATATCAGCAAGAAAGTCATCGAAGAATTCAACAAAGCTCAAAATGTACAAAATGTACAAAATCCACAAACTATAAAAAAATAACCTTCGTTGAATGAAATGCAAAAAAGTATTCAGGAAATAGCCGCCATGATAGGCGGCGCCGTTTTCGGCGACAACAAAAGGGTGATCAGTAATATCCGGTCGATTGACGAAGCAGGTATTGATGATCTGACCTTTATCGCCAATCCGAAATATTTTAAAATGCTGGAAACGACGCGCGCGGCGGCCATCCTTGTGCCGCCCGGAACCGTCGAACCGAATAAAAACCTGATTGTCGTAGCCGACCCCTACGCGGCCTTCGGGAAACTTCTGTTGGTGTTTTATCCGGTCGATCATGGCCCGATAGGCGTCCATCCTGCTGCTTATATCGAAGAAGGCGCCTGGGTCTCACCGGAAGCAACCGTCTTGCCCCGAGCTTTCGTAAGCTCGGGCGCCCGCATCGAAAAAGGCGCCGTCATTTATCCCGGTGTGTTTATCGGCCGCAACACGTCCGTCGGCGAAGATTCGATCCTTTACGCCAATGTCAGCGTTTATCAAAATTGCATCATCGGAAAGCGCGTGATTCTTCATTCCGGCGTTGTCGTCGGCGCGGACGGTTTCGGCTTTGCCTCGCCCGGAGCGGGCAACGCCAAAATCCCCCAGGTCGGCATCGTTCAAATTGACGATGATGTGGAGCTTGGCGCCAACACCACCGTTGACCGGGCAACTCTGGGTAAAACCTGGATTCAGCGGAACGTCAAGATTGATAATCTTGTTCAGGTTGCTCATAATGTTGTCATCGGTGAAAACTCGGCTATTGCCGCCCAGACTGGTATTTCGGGGTCCACCAAAATAGGGCAGAGCGTCATGATCGGCGGGCAGGTCGGCATCGTCGGGCATATTTCCATCGGAGATCATGCCAGGATCGGCGCAGCATCGGGCATTAACAAAGACATCCCCGCAGGCCAGGTGGGCGGAGGACGACCGTTTCTGCCTTATAAAGAATGGCTGAAAGTAGAATCCAGCAAGGTCAAACTTCCGGAAATGCGCGCAAAATTGGCACAACTGATCAAGCAAGTGGAACAGCTTGAAACAAAAATAAATAAACCAGGTAAAGATTAAAATGAAAATTCATCCTACAGCAATTATCGCAGCGGACGCCCAATTGGAAGACGGCGTGGAAATCGGCCCTTACTGCATTATCGGCAGCGACGTCAAGATCGGGAAAAATACAATCATCGGTCCACACACCGTCATTGATAATTACACGCGGATTGGCGAAGGCTGTCACATCTTTCAATTCTGCTCCATCGGAGCTCCTCCCCAGGATCTTAAATTCGGCGGGGAAAAAACGGTGGTCATTATTGGAAACTTTAATACAATTCGGGAATATGTCAGCATCCATCGTGGCACAAGCGCCGATACCGGCACGACCATCATGGGTGATCATAATCTGCTGATGGCCTATGTCCACATTGCCCATAATTGCAAATTAGGCAATAACGTTATCATCGGCAATTCGACGGGACTGGCCGGACATGTTCATGTTGAAGATTATGCGATTGTCAGTCCGCTTTCCGGTGTCCATCAATTCTGCCGTATCGGCGCACATTGCATAGTTGGCGGCGCATCCGCCGTGGTCAAGGACATTGCGCCTTATACCATGGCCAACGGTAATCGAGCCACGCTGTTTGGTCTGAATATAATCGGTCTTCAAAGACGTAATTTTCCAGAAAGCGCTATTGCCGGCCTCAAACAAGCCTATCGCATTATTTTCCGTTCCGATCTTCTCCTGGAAGAAGCGTTGGAAAAGGCCCGGGCAGAAGTAGAAGACTGCCCAGAGGTTCGGCACTTCATCAACTTTATTCAAGAATCAAAAAGAAGCATTTGCCGCTAGAGAGAGAAAAATGACAACAGGAAAAAATATTCGAGTTGGCGTGGTCGGCATTGGTCATCTCGGCAATTATCATTTGCAGAAATACGCCAAAATAGACTCCTGCAAAATCACGGCTGTGTCTGACACACAGTTTGAAAGAGCACAGAAGGCCGCCGGTCTTTATGCCTGCTCGGCCTTTACGGACCATCGGGACTTGCTGGGCCTCGTTGACGCCGTAAGCATCGCCGTCCCAACAGGTTTCCATTACGCTGTCGCCAGAGATTTTCTGGCCGCGGGCGTTGATGTGCTGATTGAAAAACCCATTTGCGCAACTATCGAGGAAGCGGATGAACTCCTCAGACTTACCGAAAAAAACAAACTGATCCTGCAGGTGGGATTTGTGGAACGATTTAATCCGGCCATCATGGCGCTTGACTCCGTGATTACGCGGCCGCTGTTCATTGAAGTGCATCGCCTGCATCCCTTCTTTGAACGCGGCACCGACGTGGATGTGATTCTGGATTTAATGATTCACGATCTGGACTTAATCCTGAAATTCGTTAACGCCCCTGTCGCCAGCGTGGAAGCGGTGGGGGTTCCCATTCTTTCGGACAAAATCGACATTTCCAATGTCCGTCTATCGTTTACCACCGGCTGCATCGCCAACATCACCGCCAGCCGCATCAGCGCCAAGACCATGCAGAAAATCCGTTTTTTCGGCCCGGAAGGCTATCACTCCGTGGACTGTCAAAAAAGGGAAGTCCTGTCGCTCAGTAAAATCGTCAACGACGACGGCACACAGCAAATCGTTCAAAACCAGATTAATGTAGGCAGCCACGATCCCCTGGAGGAAGAAGTCCGCTCCTTCGTCAGCGCCGTCCTGACCCGCGCAAAACCGCTGGTATCCGGCGAGGATGGCCGCCGGTCTCTGGCGCTGGCCATCGAAATTCTTCAAAAAATGAAAACACATGAGGATATTCAATTATGATCCCGATGGTTGATTTAAAAAGACAGTACGCCCGGCTGAAAAACGAAATCGACCAAGCCGTGGGGCAGGCACTGGAACAGACACAATTCATCCTGGGACCGAACGTCTCTGCGCTGGAGACGGAAATCGCCGCCTACCACGGTCTGCCTTATGCCGTAGGATGCGCCAACGGCACGGACGCCCTGCTTCTGGCGCTGCGCGCCTGCGGCATTGGTCCGGGCGACGAAGTCATTACCACACCTTTCACCTTCATCGCCACCGCGGAGGTTGTCGCACTCGTGGGCGCCAAACCGGTTTTTGTCGATATTTGCCCGGACACCTTTAACATCGATCCCGGCAAGATCGCCGCTAAAATTACCTCCCGGACCAAAGCCGTCATTCCTGTTCATTTATTCGGCCATCCCGCCGATATGGACCCGATTATGGGCATCGCGCGGAAACATCATCTGAAGGTCATTGAAGACTGCGCGCAGGCTTTCGGCGCAACGTATCAGGGACAAATCGTCGGCACCATGGGCGACGCCGGCTGTTTCAGTTTTTTCCCCAGCAAAAATCTCGGCTGTTACGGCGACGGCGGCATCGTGATTACGCGTGACGAAGAAATCGCCTCAAAAATTAAAATGCTTCGCAACCACGGCAGCGCGGTGCGTTATTACCATTCCGAAGTCGGTTACAACAGCCGGCTCGATGAAATCCAGGCCGCGATTCTCCGCGTCAAGCTCCCCCAAATCGACGCGGCCAATGACGCCCGCCGCAAAAACGCCGCCGCCTATTGTCAGGCTATGGCCGGAAAAGATATCGTCCTTCCCTCGGAACGTCCCGGCTGCAAACATGTTTATCATCAGTTTACCCTCCGTTTTAAAAACCGCCAGGCCATTGCCGACGCGCTTCAAAGCGCGGGGAGTGCCTCCGCCGTTTACTACCCGGTCCCCCTGCATCAGCAGGATGTTTTTCTCAAAATGTATGACCTGAAAGAAAACCTGAGCGTCAGTGAAACCTGCGCACAGGAAGTTCTTTCGCTGCCGATGTTTCCGGAACTGACCCTGGAGGAAATCAGGCTGATAACCGATGTGATCAACAATGTCTGTTGAAAGTAACATGAAGAAAAATATGGACACATCCGGCGGGCACGCGCCCAAAGTGATGATCGTCGCCGGAGAAGCCTCCGGCGATCTGCATGGCTCTTTTCTTGTCCGGGAAATGCTTGCCATCAATCCATCTTTACACTTCTACGGCATCGGCGGCAACAAAATGAAAGAAGCGGGCGTGAGACTTTTAGTTTCCGCAGCCGACATCGGCGTGGTCGGTGTTACGGAAGTATTTTCAAAAATCGGCACGTTTGTTAAAATCAACGCCAAAATGAGAAAATCCATGGACCAGTTGAAGCCGAATCTGGT
>CAYGNV010000050.1:0-14149 GCA_964351355.1 uncultured Smithella sp. | reverse complement strand
AAGCCGTTATGAAAAAGGAAATTGCCGATGGTGCGGAAGTCACGTTAGAAGGAAAAGATTATCTTGTCTCCAGGAAAGTGATTGACAGCGACGGATGGTCGATTGTGCTTTTCACTCCGACAAATCATATCAGTGCTTACAAAATGATCGGCATTCTGGCAACGATTGGCGCGTGCTTGTTAATTATATTATTTTTAGGCGTTATCTATGTCAAAGACCGATCCAAAGAAACCATGCGGCAAAGTGAAGAACTTTACAGGGCGCTTTCCGAAAAATCCATCGCCGGCATTTATGTGGTGCAGGACGGCAAGTTCCGCTTCATAAATTCAAATGCGGCATCCTATGCTGGCTATACAAGCGAGGAGCTGTTGGGCCAGGATGCGAGCATATTGCTCAGCCCGGAAGACAGGGAACAGGTAAGACAGAATGCCAGGGCCATGTTGCTTGGCGAAAGGAGTTCCCCTTATGAATTCAGGATAATCACGAAACGGGGAGAAACCCGCTGGATTGTGGAAACCGTCACGTCCATTTTACATGAGGGAAGGCCAGCCATCCTGGGAAACTCGATGAATTTCACCGAGCGCAGGCAAATGGAGGAGGAGTTGCAGGCGAACCGGCGTCGGCTGGCAGACATCGTCACATTTCTGCCGGACGCTACCCTGGCCATAGACAAGGAAAAGCGCATCATCATCTGGAACAAGGCTATCGAAGAAATGACGGGCATTCCGGCCGTGGAGATGATGGGCAAAGGCGACTACGCCTACAGTATCCCGTTTTATGGCGAGGCGCGACCGCAGTTGATGGATTTAGTCTTTCTGGACCAAGAAGAGATTGAAACTCGATATTTCCACATCATCCGTGAAGGTGACTCCATCACGGCGGAGGCGTTCTGCAATGCCCTTTATAATAATAAGGGCGCATGGATCTTTGCCAAGGCTTCGCCCCTGTATGATCAGTCTGGCAACATTATAGGCGCGATCGAGAGCATCCGCGACATCACAGAGCAAAAGCAGGCAGAAAAGGCGCTAAAGGAGAACGAATCCCGCATGCGCGCAATTACCGACTCCGCACAGGACGCTATTCTAATGATGGATTCTGAAGGTCGGATATCCTATTGGAACCCTGCCGCTGAGCGCATTCTCGGCTACACGAGCGCCGAAGCTATTGGCCAAAACCTGCACGCGTTAATCGCGCCATCGCGTTACCACGAAGCGCACCGCGCCGCCTTCCCGGTTTTTCAACAGAAAGGACAGGGAGCCGCAGTGGGTAAAACACTCGATCTGGAGGCCATCCGAAAAGATGGGAAGGAAATCTCGGTGCAGCTTTCGCTTTCAGCGATACAGATTAAGGGCACCTGGCATGCCGTGGGGGTTCTCCGTGACATCACCGAGCGCAAGCGGATGGCGGAGGCGCTTGAAAAGAGGGAGAGCATGCTCAATGAGGTGGGAGCAATAGCAAAGGTTGGCGGCTGGGAATTCGATGCGGAGTCACAGAAACAGGTATGGACGAAAGAGGTGTATCGTATCCACGAAGTTGATGAAAACTATGAGCCTACGGTGAGCAAGGGAATTGAGTTCTATGCCCCCGCTTCCAGACCGGTCATAGAGAGCGCAGTGCAACGCGCCATAGAGTATGGCGAACCGTTTGATGTGGAGTTGGAAATCATTACTGCAAAAGGCAATCATCGGTGGGTTCACGCCAGCGGGAATGTCCAACAGGAAAACGGAATAACGAAAATAGTTTATGGAACCTTTCAGGACATCACTGAACGCAGGCAGGCGGAGGAAAAGATCCGGCAGATGGCCTACCATGATTCCCTGACGGGGCTTCCCAACCGGAAGCTCTTCTCGGATCGACTGGGTATTGCCCTGGCCCAGGCCCAGAGGAATCAAAAGGGCGTTGCCGTTACCATGCTCGACCTCGATAATTTCAAGGCAGTGAACGATACCCTGGGCCATGATGTGGGAGATCTCCTTCTCAAGGCAGCGGCAGAGCGGCTAAGCGCAGCGCTGAGGAAGGGTGATACCGTTGCGCGCTTCGGCGGCGACGAGTTTGTGCTGATCCTTCCCGATCTGAAGGGAACAGACGATGCGATCCAGGTTGCACAGAAGATCGTTGAGAGTTTCCGCAATCCCTTCCTCATCGGCGCCCATGAACTCCTTGTAACGACGAGCATCGGCATCGCTGTCTACCCCCATGATGGAACAGATGAGGGTATCCTTCTGAAAAAAGCCGATATCGCCATGTATCAGGTCAAGCAAACCGGACGGAACCGATACCAGATCTTCAAAGAGGCCTGAAGCTGCGACACCCATCGCATTGACATATGCCAAGTCTTTCAACTTGTAGGGGCATGATTTCAAACGATAATCCTCACCACCATTACAAATCGAAAATCGTTGACTCGTGACAGCAACAAACAGCAAATTGCACTTTTTTGTTTTTGCGCCTGAGCACTTCGGGTCGAAAGCTGCAACAGTGCAACAGAATCTCATTGCCTTCATTTATTGACTACGGGAAGCAAGAATCGGAAGAACAAAAAAACACCTTGTGCACGTATCAGTTAATGCTGAAATACAGATACTTCTTGTCCTCCTTTGCCCCCTCTTTGGATCCTTATGACACCCCTCTTGGGTTTCCGTGACTAAATTTTTTCTGATGAAAGAACGGGATATATCTAATGGTTGCTTAATGTCGAATTTACAAGCAATTAACGATGATTTGTGCTATAAATTAACTGAAATTTACCAAATGATTTCGGTGAAAATATTGGAGAATGCCATGGGTGGATACGGGTCAGGGAGTTACTGGCGATACGGCAAAAAAGATACTGTGGACGCTTCAAGGTGTCTGGATATCAGATATCTAAAGCAGCATGAGCTGTTGGATGGCGGATACTATAATATGTCATGGAGCAGAAATGGGGTGCCTACGGGTAGTGCTACCATTTACGTTGTCGCCGGTGAGAAAATGACGGTTTCCTGTAAATGGCGCGAAGGATCGGATGCAGAGTGGCAACCGATGGAAAGCACGGTAACCCTTGCGCATACGGCTTGCGCTTTCGGTGGTTCACGCCAGTGGTTTACTTGTCCAGGCTGCACACGTCGGGTGGCTGTGCTGATTCTCAGTGCGGGATATGTGGCTTGCCGCCACTGCCTCAATTTAACTTATGCAAGCTGCAATGAAGACCTCATTGGTCGAAGCTGGCGGAAGAGAAACAAATACAGAGCGAAAATGGGTGGCGGTGATAATTGTCTCTACCTGAAGCCGAAGGGCATGCACTGGCAGACGTGGGAACAACTGCGGCATAAATACAATGAAGCCGAAGCGGATGGCTGGGTGTGGGCGGCAAGACGTCTTAGAATAATGTAGAGATGGTACGGGGCGTAACGCGATTTTCTTCTTGACATTTTCAGAAAAAGCACTAGACTACAGTCACATACCCGCTGGCAGCGTGCTGTCAGCTCAAAGGCCGCGTCCTCGGATGTGGCTTTTGCTTTTCTGGAGAATATTATTGAATACGTTTGTTTATATTGATGGATTTAACCTATACTACGCTATCCGCAACAAGGGGTGTAAGTGGCTTAACGTCAAGGCGTTGGCTGAATCGGTGCTTGCAAAAAGCCAGTATGACGTAACCCGCGTGAAATACTATACTGCCCGTGTATCCGGCTCCACTGATCCGGGGCAACCTGCACGACAACAAATGTATTTCAATGCACTGCGGACTATTCCGGGTATTGAAATTCATCTCGGGAAGTTTCTTGCTAAAAATCAATGGCGGCCTATTGTAACATTGCCAGTCGCAAATCGCCAGATTGATAATAGCAACGGGCCGGTGGTCTTTACTGCGGGAGATCATCACGTTCATCCCGACACGACGCTACCGAATTGTCAGCGGGAAATCATACCAGTTGGCAGTTATCCGCTGCCGGGCAATGGCAAAGCGCCGACAATCGTCCCTCATGCCGATGCCATCAAGGTTCAGATTCATACAATGGAAGAAAAAGGCTCTGATGTGAACCTTGCCTGTCATCTGGTGAATGATGCTTGGGCAGGGCGCTTCGATGCAGCAGTGGTTATTTCAAATGATACCGATCTTGTAGAGCCGATCAGGATCGTTACGCAGGAGTTGAAAAAGAATGTTCTGATATTGAGCGCATCAACATTTGGTGCGTCGCCACCACTAGTGAAAGTGGCAACTGCCGTGGTGCATATTCACAATCGTCACCTGAAGGCGGCACAATTTCTGGCTGTAATTCCCGGGACCTCCATCGTAAAACCTGCAACATGGTAGTTATACAGCCCACAGTGGCTATGACTTCACAGCCTGCAATATCGCAGAGAAGTCGCCTTCGGTCGGCATGACGAATAGGCAGCGCCCTTTGCTGCGCGCTGCCCAAACCGCACCGATCACTCGCTTATCTTCCGCATCGGCCCAAAGGTGCTTGCCCTTGTATTCGACCGCGAGCACGCGACCATCGATCAGTTTACAGAGGAAGTCGGGATAGAACCAGTCTTTAGATGTGTGCAGCCGGACTGATGTAGATTTTCTGGCTAAATTTCTTACCCAGAACTCCACTTCGGGTAGGCCGTCAATGAATTGCGCGCACTGGAATTCCTCAGTCAGTTTCCCCGCAGATGTTTTTTCAGCCAGCTCCCCCGGTTTGGGGCTAAAGTAATGCTTCTTGAACTGGAAACCGCCTTCGTATACCCAGCTTGGCTCATAGGTGATCGCTTTGAAATTAATCGCTCGTCCTTCATCTACCACGAGTGCTGAATCGGGAAGGAGAAACTGCTGAAATGCCGCCTTCTGCTCACTATCGCGGTATTGCTTGATGCGCGTTGCGATTTGATCGCGCAGTCGAAAACGGTCGATTGCCAGCTCGCCGGCGTCTGCAATGTCATGCTTTGCCATGAGCCCACGAATGACCTTGTGCAGAAAGGCGCCGGATTCATCAGCGGGGATGTCTCGATGCTCGATATGCTGATCCAGCCAGGTGGCAAGACTTTCTATTGTCCAATCACTGTGTCCGCCCAGTTGGAGGACCTGCTGGTGCAATATAAAGACAAAATCGTTGTCCGGTGTTTCCCGAAGAATCTCGGTTTGCACCTCACCCTTTGAGCCAATATCCACCACCCCCGACATACCAGTGGGCCGGACCAGAGGGTTATAATTTTCTGCTAAGCTGGCGTCTTTCTCGCCTAGCCGCCATGGCTGTTCGAGAAGGAACGTCTTCTCGAACTCGAACAACGCGCCGTTTTCGTTCACACAGAGCAATGGCACAAGAAAATCGAGCTGCCGTTCATAGGGGGTAGGTACACGTGTCTGCCCGGTACCGCCGAATGCGATCTCCGCCGCGCGCACCATCTCAATAATTTCAGCTACCCTGGCCTTAGCCTCAGGCGTTTTGACGCAGCTTTTGAGTTTTTCTGTTTCATCCTTATTCAGCGGCACGAGTACCGTGATTGCCCCTTGCGCCGCATCTATTTTGACCTTTCCGGCCAGCGCTGCCACCTGCACGTGGGCTATGGCTTCATCGATTTCCTTCCCGGGCGCAAATTGAACGGTTTGCGGTTGTAATCCCAGCGGAAGCGTCCCCTGAGGTACGGGAATAATGATCCTGTCAGCTTCGGCTGCTGTAAAGCCGTTGTTCTCCAAAGCCTCTCGTAGTTCGTTCAGAACTTCGGGCATTGAGTCAGAGACCGAGAAGGCAAATGCGCAGTTGAGGTCGGGGTGCTGTTTCTGTTGTGCATTCGGCAGGCGGAGGATTCTGCCAACGATTTGTTCAATGGCGGTGACAGAGCGCGTTTCCCTCAGGCTGCACAGAACGTAGGCGAAGGGGCAATCCCAGCCTTCGCGCAATTTCTGAACCGTTATGATGAACCTGATGGGGCACTTCGGCGATGTGATGTCTTTGACGTCCTTCAGCTCATCGAGAGAGCCAACAGATATGATCACTTCATTCTTTGCAATGCCGAATTCTCTCGTCAATCGATCGCGCAACGGTTCGCACGCATCCACTCGCTCGGCTTGCAGCAGCATGATGGGCCGTAGATATTGGCCGGTCTTCTGAGATTCCGTCGCAGCAATCTTCTCAAGATCGGATCGGAGGGTGATGGCCTCTGCAAGCAATTGATCTTTCTGGCCCGGGTGGCGGGTAATAACACGGAGCGGTAGCTTTATCATGTCTGCTGCCTTTAACTCCGCCGCCGATACATGATGAAGCACGTTTGATGGGCTGTCCTTGCGGTCCGGCGTTGCGGTAAATTCAATGATACACGATGGCATCACGTTGCCGAGCGTTGAAAAGGAAAGCTTGGTGCGCGCGTTGTGGGCCTCGTCCACAATGACGATAGGGCGGCGAAGCCTCAGTGCATTAACGAGCGAAGGTATTGGCTTGCCGTCCTTGTCAGGAAATAAATCGGCCAACCGGTTTGCCGGAAGATTGAGAAAGTGCTCCGAGAAGCCGCCCCGGTCGTAGACTTTCCTGCCTGCTGTGTCCTCAACGCGGAAGGACTGAATGGTGGCCACGATAACAACCGTTTGCCCCTCCACAGTGGCCCGAGAAAGATGCAGGGCCTCTTCGATGGTCAAAACTTCAACCGCCCCGCATGACAACTCCAAGGCGCGGCGGTAAGGGTGGCGAGGATTGCGCAGAGAGTCGGCAGTCTGATCGAGGATGGTGTTGCTCGGAACAAGCCAGAGCACTACTGCCCGCTCAGCATGCAGCAACTCCTCCATTGCGATACCGGCGGTATGACAAGCAAGCAGCGTCTTGCCCCCGCCGGTGGGCACGCGCAGGCACACGTAGGGCATGCCAGGCAAGAGGCCTGCTGCGTGTACCGGAAGGTAGGGCACAGGTTGGTGGGCATTCATAATCTGCACAGCCTGAAAGGCGGCATCGGGACGCCCGTCTTTTGAGCATTGACAGAGAAAATCACGTAGAGAGTCGAGGACGCGGATCTGATAGTCTTTGAGAGTGATCATGATATCTTTATCTCGTAGGGGGTCTGACGGACAATAATCCGCTCCGCCTGAAGCCGGTCGCGTCCAAGCAGGCAACCGGCACAATAAATGACCTTCTGACCATCATACTTCGGTAACATGGCGAGTATCGCGCGCGTGAGTACATTGCCACCGTTGGCAGTCTTGTCTCCCAATATCCCGTTGTAAAGCAGATAAATTCCTACTCCGCGGCACTCGCCAAGAAAAGGCGAGGTTGTTTGCTTCTCCCGCGGGAGCGGTTCGCCGGTTTCCGTGAAATAGACATGCCGGGCCAGGTCATCAAAACTGACGTATTCGCGTATCTTGCCGGTTTTATAGAATAAGGGTTCGCCCAGTTCACAAAAACGGAAGCCACCTCCGAGGCCTTCAATCTTTTCACCTTTGGCATTTTTGTATCCTTCCGCAACTCGGCGTACACGCTCGGTAGTGATTTCACGCGCGATCTTGGACTCCATTTCAATCAGGATAAAACGGCGATGACCTCCATCGAGCTGATTTGCACTGAGGGTCGCATGCCCTGTCGTTCCAGAGCCTGAAAACGAATCTAGAATCAAATCATTCGGACCCGTAGCTTGGCTTATGAGCAAGGGAATGAGTCGCGAGGGCTTTGGAAATGCAAAAGTCTTGGGACCCATCAAATTACTCAGTTCCTTAGTCGCTTCGACGTTGCCCGGTGCGTCGAGCACGGTTGATAAACCTGTTGTCGAAGATTGCATGTCCGTGACATACCGCTTCAATCGTGGGCGCCCCTCCGCTTTTTTCGGCCAAAGAATCCGGTTATCGTTGATGAGTTCTTGCATGCGCTCGCGACCATATATCCACCCTCTGGACGGATGCGGCTTATACCTCACGCCGGTTGTCGGATGAATGACGTCATAATGAAGGTTAGGTCTTTCAACGGCATTTGCGAGGCCGGTCAAATTATCACTCATCCACGGTCCCCGTGGATCATCATCGGGATTAGAATATTTGCTTAGGTCCTTTGCCTGGCCATGCACACGGAATCCGCTGCTTCTCTGGTAACAAAGGACATATTCATGATCGCCAGAAACACCGTTCAAGTTTCGGCTGTCCGGTGTCGTTCGTCTCTTCCAGATAAACGTAGCCACATGCATCGGCTCGCCAAAGATCTCGTTCATGATTAGCTTGAGCCGCTCATACTCGGAATCGTCGATACTTATAAAAATGACGCCGTCTTCGCGTAGCAAATGGCGTAGCAATGAAAGCCGAGGATACATCATGCACAGCCAGCGATCGTGCCGATCCAGCGTTTCGCCTTCTCCCCCGACAGTCTTTCCTAGCCAGTCACGAATAATCGGGCTGTTCACGTTGTCGTTATAAGCCCAGTTCTCATTGCCCGTATTGTATGGCGGATCAATATAGATGCACTTGACCTGTCCCGCATAGTACGGCAGTAAGGCCTTGAGTGCGACGAGGTTGTCGCCCTGCACAATGAGATTTCCACTGCCCGGGTCCCCGCAGCCAAGGCCTGGCACATCCTTGAGCAAGTGAAACGGCACTTGCAGATGATGGTTTACTACCGCTTCTTTTCCGATCCAATTTAGTGTAGGCATTGAGATAATCACTCATTTATTCGGTTTTGGGTTTTATAGATTTGATACACCCAGACACCTCTCAAGATGACGTGTGAATATAAAGGGCAAAGGTGCAGAATTGGGTGAAATATTTGCAATTGTGGTGGTGTAAGTACCACAAAAAACATTTCAAATCTACAATTTGTGTAAATAATTCTGCTTCAGCTTCCGTGAAACATACGGCTTCCCTCGTATAGCTGAAGATTGCTCGGCAAAGGCCGCGCCGACCATCTGTGTGTGGTTGTCACGGTCCCGTCATTCTCGCTTCCACGCCCACAGGAGAATCATTGGAGTTTCCACCCTGACGTTCTTCTGTAATATCCGATATATCAGTGTGGGCATTTTTCACTCCAACCTGATCTGTAATCTATCCCATTACGGAAGTAATAGGGGGCACGATGTGCCCCCTATGGATGCTGATAAGGATGTTCTGCTGTCAGTACGGGTACGTTGCCACTTTAGGATAACCCACCCCTACATTATCCAGAAGATGTTCACTTTCTCCGAAGGTGCTCACAACTTTAGCTTGAGCATCTTCAGGCTTGTTGAACATCTTTGGCGGTAAACACCAGAGCCAAGGGCCTTTCATCCCGTCCTTGTGCGCTTCAATCCCCAAAGCCTTTTGTGCTCTTCTGATAGTCTGCCATGAGTGTCCCGCACCTTCGGCATCTCCTCGAATCTGCTTGTTAGAAACCGGTCCATCGGCAAGCAGAGTGCTCAAAAACTCCTTGGCGTCATCCAGGGCGCTCAGCTCTTCTGGGTCTCCCTGTGGGGCCATTGCTTCGTCGGCGGTGATTGTGACAGCCTCCGCCTCCCAGCTTACACGGGAAGTTTCTATGTTGCCCGGCAGGCTATGGGATTCCACAGTGAAAGCCAAACCGCTTTGATCGTTACCGATATTGTTCTTGATCGGGAGGAAGAGCCGCCGGTGGTTGTCCTCCTTGTCCCGAGCTATCAGAAAAGCGGCCCGCGCCGCCGCCACAAAAGCCAGGCTGCCGGTTACGCGCATGAGTGCTTCCCCGGTGCCCCCCTTGTTGAGGTGAGAGACACAGACAACCGCTGCCCCGTATTTTGCGGCAAGTTCACCCAATGGGGAGAGCAGCGCACGAATGTCGGCGTTTTTGTGGCTGTCGGTGCCCCCCAGGTAGGCAGTGATCGGATCAATGACGATCAAGGCTACCTCCCCAATGTGGGAAAGCATTTCCCCTAGTCGGTTGAGGTCAACGCTCAGATTGAATGCGCGTGGCCGTGCGCCGGCGTCATCCAATACGGCGTCAAGAATGAATATTCGCTCCAAGTCCGCCCCTGCTGCTTCCAGTCGGGGACGGATGGTATCTTCTGCGTCGTCTTCGGCGGAGAAGAAGATCACGTTGCCCCGCTCGCACGGAGTCCTGTCCACGGGCCATGTACCGCCTGTTGTGACAACTGCCGCCATGCTTGCCGTGAGCTGGGATTTCCCCAGGCCGGGGTTTCCGGCTAGTATGGCGACCTTGCCCCGCGCAAACCTACCGGGCCAAAGCCAGCGGATCGGTTTCGCCTGTACATCCGACAATCGCCTGAAGGTGAAGGGCAACGGCTTTTCCTGTGTGACGGGTTCTAGCCTGTCAGCTGCAACCTTGTCGTCACATTGCCGCGGATCTGTTGCCTGCTCCACCTGCCTCCGGACGGCCTCGATCCCTCCATTCCGGAGCAGGTCGTTGAAGTCGGTCGGTTTGTCGGTGGTGTCCTGGAAATCAGCAATTGTTAGCATCCCCGCCACGGCACGCGCAGCTTCGGTGGCTTTGATAGCTCCGGTGTTAATCTCGCCCCATTGGTCATTGTCGCCACAGACTATCAGGCGAAAATCGGGGTATTTCTGCCGCAGAGCTGCTGCTACCGGCTTGAGATTCCCGGCATCGAAGGCAACTGCGACAGCATAACCAGTGGCTTCGTGTAGACTTGCACCGGTGGCGTACCCTTCGCAGATAAGCAGGGTCCTTCTTGTTGGCTTACCTATGGGGAAGTAGTGCCCCAGCTTGACGGTGCCTGTCTTGAACATCTTGTCACCATCCGGTCCGATGAACTGCATCCCATGGATCAGCTCCGCCGTGTCGAAGAGCGGCACCATGAGGGAGTCACGCAGCAGGCGAAGACCGTATGCATGCACTCCCTTGCGCTTCAGATAGGGGTGGGTGTTGGTTGCCTCTTTGCCCTGTCGCCACCGTTCGGCGCACCATGCTCGGCAAGCTGCCTGAATATTCTCAAGCTCTTTATCCCGTCGCCGACGAGAAGCTTCCATTTTGGCCGTATAATGGTTTTTTTCTTCTGGGGTAAGGGCTGGGTATGCCTTGGCGCTCCATGCTTCTGAAATGCCCCTTTTGAAGCAGCCGAATTGCCCTGCCGCCGGATCATCGGCATGGAGAATATACCAACCGTTCTTGCTGCCGGAGCGGTCGCCAGCAACATGGAAACGATGTAAATTTCCTTCGGCCAGGATTGATGCATCCGTTTCGATCCCGGCTGTTTGTATGGCTTGTTTAAAGGCCTCTTCAATGTTCATGTTGCACCTCCGTTGTCGTAAGAAGGCTTTTCAAGAGGCGCATTGTGTGGTAATATCCAACAACCGTATGCGCTTTAATCTGCCGTTTTTTCAAGCATTGCCCCGGCCGCCCCGCCGGGGCTTTTGCGTTGAGATTCATGTTACACCTCCTTTGCCGCGTCTGCTTCGGTAGTGCTGTTGAAGCCCGGCAACCCGGAGATGTAGGCGTCTATGTCTGAAAGCCGGTAACGAACCAATCTCCCCAGCTTGATGAACTTCGGCCCCTTGCCTTTGAGCCGCCACTGTTCCAGGGTGCTGTCAGCAAGGCCGGTGATTTCTTTAACTTCCTTCTGGGTCAAAAGTTTATCGGTATTCTGAAGATTCATTTTTTTATCCTCCGTCTGTAAAGACTTGTCTGTTTGTGTGCCCGCGCCGTAATAAAAAACCCCGATGCGACAGCTTGTTGCTCTGTCAACACCGGGGTTCCGGGCGGGTTCAATGAAAAACCCCAGCGTTGAACAGAGGACGCACTTGAAGCGTCAAGCTTGTTCAACACTGGGGTTCGATACAGTTCTAAGGCATTGTGACGGAGGGGAGGATCATTCCAAGTTCCCTTGACCGGGATTGCCGGGGAGGCCAGTGGTAAAATTCCCCATTTGCACCCTGTTCCGCCTGGTCCTTTAGAGGTCTACTAACCAATGTGCCCTTTATGTGATGAAGTTCCCTTTCGGGAGGCCACGTCAGGGTTATGTGTCTGTGCCCGGTAGCCGTAAAGTTCCCTATAAAGGGAGGCTGCCGCCGAGAAGTTCAACCCATGTTCCGCTTGGTAGAGTTCCCTCGCGGGAGGCCAAAGGCGGATACTTAAATATTCCGGGGAACAGTAAAATTCTCTGATGGAGAGAGGCTGCAACCCGAAGCCTACAATGCCCTGTGCGGTCGAGTTCCCTTGAGGAGGCCGCTTCAGAACGGTACGTCTTCTTCTGCTGGCGGAATCTGGATAGCACTTTCTCTGCCCGCAGCGGAGGCGCTTTTCTTTGCTATTTCTTCTATTTCATCAATACGATAGAGCCAACGATCATCATTATAATCCTGCGTGTAAGAGGTCACCTTAAATTTTATGCCTTCTTTCTGATACTCGTCAAAGCTTCCTGAGCCGGGATACACATTGAAATAGTCTTTGAACTCGCCGTGCTTCAGGTAGAAGGCGATTTGGCCGGTGTATCGGGGTTTGTCCCATACCCGGAGAAATTCGGTGAGCGCCTTCTTCACCTTTGGTTTGTCGCCGACATCGGAAATACGGGGCGCTCTCAACCCACCGTTATAGAAATGGAGGATAAGCCAATAATCGCCATTGTCGCAGAAACCTTTCACCACCTTACGGAAGCAGGGTATTAACGCATCCAGTGCAGCCATTGGATGGTAGGCAACTTCAAGCGACATGATCGATGACCTTTCACAACCTTGTGATACTACATATAGATAAATGAGACAAAAGTCAATCTACATCTTGTGTTCCCTATCCCCTGGTGGATGCTTTTTTCTTGCCCTTTGCTCTTTCTATCGAGATGACTTTTCCGATTTCTTTCTCTTTCAACATCCCCTGAATCATGTTCGTTACCTGCTGCATCGGCAGGCGGAGGTTGTCAACGCTCAGGATAATATAGCCCTGGGTAACGTCCTTGTCGGAATGGTTCATCAGGCGCTTCAAAATGGAATATGAAACTTGACCTTCGGCGATACTGGCAAAGGTCCGGCGGAGGTCATGCAGGCAGAAGCGGATGCCCGGCTTGATTTTTTCTGCGGGTTGTTCCTTTACAAGCTTTTCCAATTCCTCGTCAGTCTCGACGCCATTAAAAATCTTTTTTGTTTCATGCTCGATAAAACTGATCTGGCGGTTCGTTTCGCGCAAGTGCCCGCTTTTCCCCGTGCCTGGAAAAACAAACTCATTCTCCCTTGCATCGAGCCGCCGCCGGAAAAGGTCAACGAGAAAGTCGCTCATGGGGAGTGGGTGAGGTTTACGATTTTTCGTTATTCCTTCTTGGATCGTGAAGGTCTTTCCATCCATGTCTACGTCATCCCATCGCAGCGTCAAACCCTCATTCTTCCGGAGTCCGGTAAAAAGGAGCAGTTGCAGGTAGTCCCGGATGACCGGATTGCCGATTTTCTGGACAGCCTTGTTCCATGTGGGCAGTTCATGCTCCTTTAAGCATGTTTGCCTCCGAGAGACCTTAAGCCATTGGCCATCGAGGGCATCCTTAACCAAATCCCTATCAAGCTGTTCCTTCAAACTTCTTCCAGCGAAGCGATGCAGTCGCCGGAATAGACGCATAGCGTTATTGCCGGTATTGGCACCGGATTTCTTGGCAATCTTCAAGTGCCGCCGCTTTATCATGTCATCGGTGATTTCACTGATAGGCTTCTTCAGCCAGTCGGACAGATGACAATTAAGGAGTCCCTTGTCAACAGAGATTGTCCGAGGTCTCATGTCTGGCCGGGCCGTCTGGTAGTCATCAAACACTCGTTGCAGGGTGATCCCCCGCTCCCGTGATTTTGATCTCTCCTTATTTATGTCAATGCCTTTACGCAAATTGGTAAAGGCATCTTTTGCATTATTGCGCGCATCATCGGCGGTAATGACGCCATGCCTGCCAAGGCTCACGCGCGTCATTTTCCCGTTGATCCGCTTGCGTACAAAATAGACCTTCGAGGTGTTGGAGACGCGGACACCGAAGGCGGGAAGTTCTGCGTCGTAAAAATCCAATTGCTTCCCTCTTTCCGCAAAGGGGAGCTTGTCAACGGCAATTTTGGTTAGCTTAATTTTTGCGCTCATATGTACCTCCAGGATAATTTAGGGCACGTATAGGGCACACCGTACACGAAAAATGACGATACTGCAAGAAACATCTCACAAGAAATGTGTTGAAATATATGATGTTATATTACTGGTTGGGATTAGGTAAAACTATGGCATTAAGCTTCCCAAGCTGGACGTCGTGGGTTCGAGCCCCATCGCCCGCTCCATTTTTT
>CAYGNV010000049.1:0-14323 GCA_964351355.1 uncultured Smithella sp. | reverse complement strand
GATAAGACAAAAGTGCTTGAATATATCAGGCAACGCAATGAAGTTGATTCTTCTTATCGATATAAAATAAATGAGCTTTATGATTATCTCATCCGTCAGCTATTCCATGATCGTCTTCACCAGGATGACGCTTATGAAATACATTTTGCCAAACGCGGAAAGGCGGATCGAACAGCGGCGCTTCGACTTGCTTTAGAAACCGCCCGTCAACGTTTTGCCGAGAAATGGGGCAACGTCAGTGACGCTTCAATCCATGTTTTGGCCAGAGCTCCCGAAGACATTGCCGGACTTCAGGCAACTGATTATTTTCTCTGGTCTTTGCAACGCTTTTATGAACGCGGAGAAAGTCGATATCTGGAATATCTTTGGCCGTCGTTTCGCCTGGTGCGCGATATTGATGATACAAGAAAAAATAAGTATGGCGAGTACTACACACAAAAAAAGCCGCTCAATAAAGCGGCTAAGAATGATTGCTCAGGGATATAGGAGTTTTGGAACTTTGCCCAGAACTCACACGGCATGAAGCCGAATTTTGTCCCTGATGGTTGTGATTCTACCAGCATAGGGAATAAAGTCAAGTAAATATTAGCTCAAGGAGCATTCATGCCCAGAGTCAGTAAAAAGTCAAAAACCACCGCCACGACAAGCGCAACACGGCAGTTTCGCTTTGATGAGTCATTGGCTCTCTTTCAATATATGCTGTCACTGTTTGGCTGCCAGACGCTTGATGCCCTGTGCGACGGGATGAAGGACGAAACATGGGAAGGCTGGGACGAACAAAACATTTCCCGCTTTTACTATGTTCTGACGACCCGGCTTTTTGAGTATCCCGGCGTCACCAAAGAGCAGCTTCTTCGCTACGATCAGAACATCACGCATCACACTTTGGCAATTTGTGGACGACGCGGCGCTTTCCGCTGGAAGTATTTTCAGTATATGGCGCTTTTATTCACTGAAATTTATCTCGATAAATATTTCACCGATGTCCTGGGACTGATTGACGGTCTCAATGGGCAAGTGGCCAAGATGAACGCGGAGCGAAACGCCTCGGACTGGATCAAGTCTTATACGGCGGATGATCTCAACAAAATTGCTTACTGGCAGGCAACCGGTTCCGGCAAAACGCTGATTATGCACGTCAACATTCTGCAATACCGCCATTATTTGGGAAAAGCGGGAAAACATGCAACGCTAAACCGGGTGATTCTTTTGACGCCCAACGAAGGCCTTTCCGAGCAGCACAATTCGGAATTCAAATTGTCTTCTCTGCCTGCTGATATTTTCAGCAAGGATTCCGGAAGTCTTTATGCAGGACAGGAAATCGGCATTCTCGACATCCATAAATTGAAAGAGGAAGGCAAGGAAAAGACGGTCAGTGTGGACGCCTTTGAAAGCAATAATCTGGTGCTGGTGGATGAAGGCCATCGCGGAGCGGGAGGTGACGAATGGATGGATAAGCGCAACCGCTTGTGCTCCGAAGGTTTCTCTTTTGAATATTCCGCAACGTTCGGCCAGGCCATGAAAGCATCCGGTCGTAAGGACATGCTTCAGCAATATGCAAAATGTATTCTGTTTGATTATTCCTATAAATATTTTTACGGCGACGGTTACGGCAAAGAGTATTCCATTTTGAATCTAGCCCAAGAACAGCATGAAGAGCAGCGTCAGCTTTATCTGACGGCGTGTCTTTTGGCGTTTTACCAACAACTTAAAGTTTACGACGCGCATAAGCGTGAACTTGCGCCGTTTCATGTGGAAGAGCCCCTTTGGGTGTTTGTCGGCAGCAAGGTAAATGCGGTACGCACGGAACGCGGCGCAAAAGTATCCGACGTGGTGGACATTCTTCTGTTTATAAAACGATTTTTACAAAATTCATCGGAAACCATAGAGTTTATTAACCGCCTGCTCAATGGCACAAGTCAGTTAAACGATACACACGGCCATGATCTCTTCGCCGGTCGCTTTAATGATCTGCTTTCCGGGCATCCTGGCGCTTCCGCCCTTTATGATGATGTTCTGCAGCGGTTATTCAACGGCGAGGTTTCCGGCGCACAAATGCATGTGGATAATCTCAAAGGTGTGCAAGGCGAAATTGGTCTTCGTTTAGGGGATGGCGAATACTTCGGTGTTATCAATGTCGGCGACGACCGCGAATTGGTCAAGCTCTGCGCTGAAAACGGCTTTCCCGTCTCTGATCGGGACTTTTCGGATTCTCTGTTTAAAGCACTGGCCAAATCGGATTCACCCGTCAAGGTGCTTATTGGCTCCAAAAAATTTACGGAAGGCTGGAACAGTTGGCGTGTCTCGACGATGGGTTTAATGAATGTAGGCAAGTCGGAGGGTTCGGAGATTATCCAGCTTTTTGGACGCGGCGTGCGCCTGAAAGGGTTTAACGAATGCCTGAAGCGAAGCCGTTTTGCGCATGCGCCGGAGACACCCAAATCTATTGAAATTGTCGAGACGCTCAATGTTTTTGGCGTGCGTGCGGATTACATGCGGCAATTCCGGGAGTATCTGGAAGAAGAAGGTGTTCGCGGCAAAGATGAAACCGAAGAAATCAAATTGCCTTGTCTGCGCAACTTCGGCAGCCTGAAACTAAAGTATCCCCGCCTTAAAGATGGTGTCAACTTCAAGAGAGACGCGCAAAGACCGGTGTTGGATGCGCCGGATGAGTATTTATTGAAACGCCCCGTGGTTGTAAACTGGTATCCGAAAATTGAAGCCATGCGCAGCAGAGGGGCAGGCGCGCAGGTTGCCGCTACGGTGCATGTGGGCATACTTGGCCAGGCGCAATGCGCCTTCCTGGACTTCGATGCGCTTTACTTCGAGATTCAGAAACACAAAAATGAACGCTGTTACTATAATCTTAATCTCGAAAAAGAAACGCTGATGATGTTGATGAACCGGCATGACTGGTATCAGCTTTATATCCCGCCCGAGGAGCTTGAATTTACATCATTTGAAAAAGTTTCGCTCTGGCAGGAAATTGCGGCAACGTTGCTTAAAAAATACTGCGATCTATTCTATAACGCCAAACGTCTGGACTATGAAAAAGACAAGTTGGAGTACCGTTATCTGGACGAAGTGGAGGCGGAGCTTCTGGCAAAGGGTAAATCAGGGAATCTGTTTGATGAATATGTTTTTGTTGTCGAAAAAACACGAGACGATATCATCAAAAAGGTCAAGGAGCTCAAGGCGCAAATCGAAAGCGGCGTTTTTGCGGACTGGTCGTTTCGATCAATCTTTTCATTCAATTTTGACAGGCATTTGTATAAACCGCTGATCCATATCAAGGACAGTGAAGTCAAGCTCATGCCGGTGGCTTTGAATGCTGGTGAAAACGCATTTGTTGGCGATCTCAAGACGTATTACGAGGCAAATAAACCGGCCTTTGAGAAGCGGGAACTCTACTTATTGCGCAATCTTGGCCGTGGCCATGGCATCGGCTTTTTTCAGGCGCATAACTTTTATCCCGATTTCATTCTGTGGATCGTTGAAGGCAATAAGCAGCACATTGTGTTTGTTGATCCCCACGGTATGCGCATGACTCAAGACGGTTTCAATAATCCGAAAGTCAACTTTCATCAGGAAGTAAAAATTCTTGAAGAGCAAATCGGCGATGCTGATGTGTTACTCTCTTCTTTTGTCATTTCCGTAACGCCTTTCGGGAAAATCGGTTTATGGGATAAAAAACTAACACAGGCAGACTTTGAAAACCATCATGTCCTGTTTCAGGACGATAAAGAGAAATATATTGCTAAAATCATCAAAGCCGCGCTGGAATGATAAGGGGCAAGGGGAAGCCAAAGACCTGAACCGCTAAGGGATTGCGACCGGTAGGGGCAAATAAAGCAACCCCGACGGGGGACTAATGGGGACGCCCTTAAATAATTAAGTTGACAACATAAGCATATGTATGTAATAGACTATCCATGCCTAGATCAGCAAGGCTTGATGCTCCCGGTGTATTGCATCACATCATTATCCGGGGGATAGAGCGAAGACAAATATTTAAAGACGATAACGACCGGGAAGATTTTCTGGCGCGTCTGGAGAAACTTCTGCCCGTAACACAGACATCCTGTTTTGCATGGGCGCTTATTCCCAATCATGCGCATTTTCTTCTTCGAACCGGCAACGTACCCATCGCCACGCTGATGAGAAGGCTTCTGACTGGTTACGCTGTCTATTTTAATCACCGGCACAAACGCAGCGGACAGCTTTTTCAAAATCGGTATAAATCCATCCTCTGCCAGGAAGATTCTTATTTGCTTGAGCTGGTGCGGTATATTCATTTAAATCCATTCAGGACCGGGCTTGTAAAGCGTCTCGATGAATTAAACAATTATCCCTATTGCGGGCATAGCAGCCTCATGGGAAATGAAACAAGAGACTGGCAGGACGCCGACTATGTGCTGAGCTATTTCGGAAAGCAGCGGCACAGCGCAAGAAAACATTATGCTGCTTTTGTGTCGGAAGGCATCCATCAAGGGCGCAGAGACGACCTGATGGGTGGCGGACTCATTCGCAGTCTGGGCGGCTGGTCGGCAATCAGCAGAGATGATCTTAAAGGCGCGCATATTAAGAGTGATGAAAGAATCCTTGGAGACAGCGATTTTGTCGATTCGCTACTTTCCGGCACTGATGAAAAATTTCAACGCTATCATGACGTAAAGCGCTCCGGCTACGATCTGGATAAAACAGCAAAGAGAGCGGCTGCGCTATGCGCCGTCGAGCCGGATGACATTTTTTCGAGGGGCAGACAAAAGACAAAAGTAAAGGCAAGGAGTTTGTTTTGCTATTGGGCGTCGCGAGAGTTGGGGATTTCCCTTACCGAATTAGCAAGGCAGTTAGGAATAAGCGCCCCTGCTGTTAGTTACGCGGTTGAAAGGGGCGAAATGATTGCGCGGGAGAATAACTACCAACTCATTGGACAGTAACTTAATTTCTTAAGGGCGTCCCCATTGGTCCTGGTTCGTTTTGCGGAAGTTTTCCAGAAACAAAAAATTGTGCACGCATTGAGTGCACAATTGGGCTGGACTCATCTGCGGCATATTATCTATCTTGATGATCCACTGAAACGGGACTTCTATGCGGAAATGTGCCGCATAGAAAGATGGAGTACCCGTACTCTGGAAAAGAAAATCAACGGCATGCTCTTCGAACGCACGGCGCTGTCGAAAAAACCAGATGAACTGATCCGTTACGAGCTTGAGGAACTCCGCGCCGAAGACAAGCTGACGCCCGACCTGGTTTTCCGCGATCCTTATTTCCTCGATTTTCTGGGCTTGAAGGATCGCTATCTTGAAAAAGACATCGAAGATGCGATTATGCGGGAATTGGAGAACTTTATTCTGGAGCTTGGCGCAGGCTTCACCTTTGTCGCCCGACAGAAACGCATCCAGATCGATAATGACGACCATTATCTTGACCTTCTTTTTTATCATCGCGGGCTGCGCCGGCTTGTGGCTATTGAACTTAAGCTTGGCGACTTTCGGGCTGCCTACAAGGGACAAATGGAGCTTTATTTGCGTTGGCTGGCAAAACATGAACAAAAACCAGGCGAGGAACAACCGATCGGCCTGATTCTCTGCGCCGGGAAAAAAGAAGAAACGGTGGAACTGCTGGAACTGGAAAAGAGCAATATCCGCGTTGCGTCCTACTGGACAAAACTGCTGCCTAAGAAAGTGCTCCAGCGCAAGTTCCATGAAGCGATCGTTCTGGCAAGAAAACGGCTTCATCAAATGAATAAAGATGCCGAACAAGCCGCCCTGCTTTTGGAAAATAAAGGTGAATGATGTCCAAAACAAAAAATAAGAATGGAAACGGTAAAGTCATCCGCACACAGGCGGATATGGATAAAGCCGTCAAATCGATTAATAATATTCTTCGGCGGGACAAAGCCAAGGGTGCAAGGCTGTACGTTCCGGAGTTAACGTGGATGTTTTTTCTGCGCTACCTTGATCTGATGGAAGAGGAGGAAGCGAAACAATCAACGGCGGTCGGCGCAGTCTTCAAGCCGTCGCTTGCCGCGCCCTATCGCTGGCGGGATTGGGCCGCGCCGTTTGACCACAAGCAACCGGCCGCCGAATTGAAAGACGCGCAAGCGCCCGGCTGGAAGCGGGCGGAACTGACGGGCGAGGGTTCGACGCTGGGCGACTATCTTAAATTTGTCAACGGCGAACTGTTTCCGCATTTGCAGGCGCTGGGTGAAAGCGTCAACCCAAACAACAAGCAGAAGGTTATCGCCGAAATCTTCCGTAACAAGGAACGGACGGTGCTGGCCAGTGAAACGAATCTGCAAGACGCGTTAGACCGGGTGCATGCGTTAAGCGAGGCGCAGGTAAGCGAACAGCACATGTTTCCCATGTCTCAGGCGCTGGAGAGCCTGTTGCCGGATCTCGGAGAAAAAAAGAACGACGGCGGCCAGTTTTTCACGCCGCGCGAGGTCATCAGGGTCATCATTAAGGCCGTTAACCCGCAGTTGGGCAGAACGGTTTACGATCCATGTTCGGGCACGTGCGGCTTCTTAATCGAAGCCTACAAGCACTTGATGACGCAAGATCCCACACCAACCCAAATTTCACAGTTGAAGACGGAAATCCTGTGGGGTCGTGAGGATGCGGGCGAAGCCATCCCGATTGCGCTGGCCAATATGATGTTGCACGGTGTTGATCTGCCGCGTTTATGGCACGGCAACACGCTGACCCGCGCGGAAACGTATGGTGAATTATTCGTGGGCGCGCCGCCGCAGTTTGACTACATCTTTACCAATCCGCCGTTCGGCAGCAAAGAAGGCAAGGATGCTCAGCAGTATTTCGACTATAAGTGCGGCAAAGCGCAGATTCTTTTCCTCCAGCATATGATCAGTTCGCTGGCCGACGGCGGGACGTGCGGTATGGTAATCGATGAGGGCGTGCTGTTCCATACCAAAACGGCGGCTTACAAGCAGACCAAGCGCAAGCTGCTGGATGAATGCAATCTCTGGTGCATCATCAGCCTTCCGCAAGGCGTGTTCGTCAATGCCGGCGCAGGCGTGAAAACCGATTTGCTGTTCTTTACCAAGGGCCAGCCGACCGAGCGCGTATGGTATTACGATATGACGCTGACCCCCGACTTTAAGCCCCGCAAGGTCAACAAAGGTAATCCCATGCTCTTTGATGACTTTGCCGACTTCTTCCGGCGCTTGGCATTGCCGCCTGACGATCCCGGTAAAATCAGCGAGAGAAGCTGGTATCTCAGTATGGAGGAAATCCGCGCCAGAAATTATGATCTGAAAGCCACCAACCAAAATGCCCCTGACCTTTCGGACAAACGCACACCGGCCGAATTGATCAGGATTATTGAGGAGGCCCAGGCCGAAATCACCGACGGTCTGGCAGCTTTGAAAAATGAAAACCATTAAGGAACTGCCCCAACATGACCGGCCGCGCGAAAAGATGCGGGAAAAAGGCGCAGCCGCGCTGACCAACGAAGAATTGGTGCAGGTGATCTTGGGCCGTGGCGTCGAAGGTCACGACGTGAGGGCGATGTCGCAGAAGATTGCCCGCATTCTCGAAGAAAAGAAAGGCCGTCTTGAGGAATCAGATTTAACGGGGATGCGCGGCATAGGCGAGGCCAAGAGTTTTCAGCTTCTCGCCGCCTTTGAGATAGCGCGGCGTTTTGTCAAAGGCGACGCGGTTGTGATCAACAGTGCAAAAGATTTGCTCCCGCTTCTTCAAGATATTGCCGGAAAGCAGCAGGAATATTTTGTCTGCATCTCCATCAACGGCGCAAACGAAGTTATCGAGAAACGGATCGTGACGGTCGGTCTTCTCGACCGAAGCCAGGTTCACCCCAGAGAAGTCTTTGCGGACGTCATTGCAGACCGCGCCGCCGCCGTCATCTTTGCGCATAACCATCCCAGCGGCGATCTCCGCCCGAGCGATGCCGACTTGAGAATGCATAACCAACTTGTTGAGTCGGCGCAAATCCTTGGGTTACGCGTGACAGACCATGTCATTATCGGGAAAAAAGGATATTTCAGTTTTAAGGAAGAGGGGCTCTCATAAGAAATTAAAACCGGTAGACTTTGAAAACCATCATGTCCTGTTTCAGGACGACAAAGACGAATACAATGGTATTAATATTATTTGTTTACATTACAATACAAATATGTATTATATCGTAACCGTATATGAAAACATATCGTGAGACATATATCCGCAAGGCGGAGATTGCGCAGTTGATCCTTCTGCACCAGCTTTTTATGCAGAAGGAAAGCCGCCATCTGGTCTTTCAGGGCGGCACGGCACTTCGCTGGTGTTACGGTGGGATCCGTTTTTCAGAAGATCTCGATTTCGTGACGTCCCTTGCGCCCGAAACCGTTGAGAAAATTTTAAGCGGGGCCATCAAGGGCATCGAAAAGCTCATGATTCCTCATTTTGGCGTCGGTACGGTTACCGTGAACAAAAAAAGTGCGCGCGCCGATGCGCTGAAATGTTTTGTGGATTTTCGCCCGGAAACCTCCAGGGAAAAAATTTCCATCAAGCTGGAATTTGAAGGTCTGGTTGCAGAAAAATTGCCGGATGTCCAAAACCATGTTCTTTCATCCTTGAGCGCGGTTGCCTATCTGATTGCTTCCGGCGACTTCCGCGTGCCGCGCCCCAATACGATTATCGTCGCGGAAACGACCGCAGAGATTCTTTCCGACAAAGTGCGCGCATTGCTTGAGCGTCGCTATCTTAAGGGCCGCGATTTTTTTGATCTCTGGTATCTTTATGCCGTCCTGAAAACGCCGGTGGACGTGGCGATTATCGAAAGAAAATTTGCCCTTTACCGGGCGGCCTTTGTCGCTCAAAGAAACATGGATTTTTTTATCAAGCCGTCGAAGCAAGACACAGAAAAGATGTGCGAGGCCATTGAGCAGGATTTGTCGCGTTTCCTTCCGCCGGGTGTGATCGCTGTTCATCAGTCTGATGGATTTGCCGCCTTTCTGGAAGCGGCGCGTTCTCTCTTTTGCGAATTGCAAGCCAAGGGGGTGCGCCTGCCATGACGTCCGTCAATATCCTCAGGCAACTGCCAAACATCTTTCATTTTGCCGATGTGGAGAAATTCACCGGCAACGCCAATGTATTCCTCACACGGGCGCTGGCCAAGGGTTTTATTGAACGGGTGACGCGCGGCGTCTATATCAACCAGCTTTGTGAAACGCAGCCCGGTGTTGAAGAGGTTGCCTGCTTTCTCCGGACGCCTTCCTATATTTCCTGCGAATGGGCGCTCAATCGTCACGGGCTTATCCTGCAATCGCCCGTCGTCTGCACGGTTCTGACGCTCGACACGGCAGTGGGCGTTTCCCGAAATATCCAATTCAGCGGCGTTACGATTGAATTTTCCCGCATCGCGCCCCGCCTCTTCAACGGTTTTGAAACCCGCGACGGCTTCAACATGGCGCTGCCGGAAAAGGCGCTCCTCGATACCATCTATCTGCGCAAGCGCATCCCGTTTCAGGATGAGTTGGAACTTGCGAATATTGATAAAGATCGATTGATGTCCCTGGCCGAATCTTTTCCCGCTATCGCAAGGAGGCGCCTGGCGGAGTTGATTGCCTGAAGATGGTCTTTCGCTGTTTTGAGCAATTTTAAAAACCCGACCTACAAAAAGTTCCTCATGCCGCAAATGGCTGTAACCGATTTTTCCGGAAGGAGAATAAAGTTAGGCGTGATGGTCACGCCGATTTTTTCCAGCTGCAGTTTTTTATGAATTTCTTTTTGATTTTCCAGCGCAAAATCCGCATAGCCTGCTGAAAAGCGCCGTGGCAAAAGCTGCCGGCCTTCACGCCTTAGTTGCTGGTTGATATAAGCCATCATCCAGTCGAGGGCAGCATCGGTTATTTCGCTGGCCGTGGCGTCATAGACGACGGCGGCTGTTAAATCCCCCCGGCTGGTTTTTTCCCGGATCGCCTCCATAATCGGATTGCCCGCAGTAGCCCCCAGAAGCACGGCTTCCCGGCAGTCGCCAAGAAAAGCGGAAAGCTTTGCGCTGCTGAATGTTGTCTGCTCGGCAAGAGAAATATCCTGCCCGTTATTTTTACGGATGGGAAGACGCAGGAAGGAACCTTGCAGTCTGATGATTGAGGCTGCTTCTTCGATATGGTGATCTGTTTCCTGGCGGTGGGAGGAGGAAAGGGAGGTAATCTTTTTTTTAAAGCCGAGCCGCGAATAGATTTGCGCCGCGGGTGGTTCGATAATTATCTTTGTGAGAAAAATGACGGAATCGAGCATATCCGGCCGGTCCTGTCCAGGTTGTCTTTTTACTTTAGAATATTATGATAATGTGTTTTCCATCGGTTCAGTTGTTTAAACGCATCCGCTGCGACTTCCAGAATCATGTCCATGTTCGGCGGCGATCACCTCACCATTTTATTGAAGCAGGGTCTCAAGCTTCTGGACGACGGCACTCCCCATATCTTCGGTGCCGACGAGCCTGCTTCCCGCTGAATAAATATCCTGAGTGCGGAAACCGTCTTTTAAAACATCCGCCACGGCTTTTTCAAGTAAAGCCGCTTCCTGTGGCCGGTTCAGCGAATAACGCAGCATCATTCCAATCGATAGAATCGTCGCCAGCGGATTGGCGATATTTTTTCCAGCAATATCCGGTGCGGAGCCATGAATCGGTTCGTATAATGCCTTATCCCTGCCCAGGCTGGCCGACGGCAGCATGCCGATGGAGCCGGTCAGCATCGCGGCTTCATCGCTTAAGATGTCGCCGAACAGATTGGTCGTCACAATCACGTCAAACTGAGACGGATTGCGGATAAGCTGCATGGCGCAGTTATCGACATACATGTGTTTGAGCGTCACATCGGGATAATCGCGGCCCACTTCCGTCACGACCGTGCGCCACAGTTCCGTGGTTTCCAGAACATTGGCTTTGTCCACCGACAAAAGATTATTCCTTCGTCCGCGTGCCAGCTCAAAAGCGCGAACGGCAATGCGGCGGATCTCGTCTTCCGTGTAGATCATCGTGTTAACGCCCGTGCGCTTGCCGTCTTTCCCGATGGTCACACCGCGCGGCTGACCGAAATACACATCGCCGGTCAGCTCCCGCAAAATCATGATATCAATGCCCTGTACCACTTCTTTTTTGAGCGGTGATGCATCCAGAAGCTCGTCAAAAACAACCACCGGTCGCAAATTAGCATAAAGCCCCAGTTTTTCTCGCAAGCCCAAAAGCGCCCGCTCGGGCCGGACGCTGTAATCCAGCCCTTCCCATTTGGGGCCGCCCACGGCGCCGAGTAATACCGCGTCGCTTTGGAGCGCAAGATTCAAACTCTCCTCCGGCAGCGGAACACCGAAGAGGTCATAAGCGCTGCCGCCGATATATCCTTCTGTTAGTCGCAGGTTAATATGATTCTTGTCGGAGATGACCTTTAAAACCTTTAAGGCCTCTTTCATGATTTCCGGGCCGACGCCGTCTCCGGAAAAAACAGCGATCTGAAACTCCTTGCTCGTCATGCTTTCCTCATTTCTTGGCGATATGTTTCATCAGGCCGCCGTCGGCGATGAGCTGTTCCATAAAGGGCGGTATCGGGATGATTGGAAATTTTTGATCCGCGCCGCCAATGGTGATGATGCCCCGGACGCTGTCCAGGGTGATTTCCCGTCCTTCGGCAATCGCGTCGGAAAATTCGCGGGATTCGAAAATCGGCAGACCCATATTAAAGGCGTTGCGATAGAAAATACGAGCGAAACTTTTAGCGACAACACACGAGATTCCCGCCGCCTTGATGGCGATGGGCGCATGCTCCCGCGAGGAACCACAACCGAAGTTCTCGCCGCCGACGATAATATCGCCTGGTTTTATTTTCGTGACAAAATCAGGATCCGCGTCTTCCATGCAGTGCTTGGCTAACTCCCTGGGGTCGGATGTGTTCAGATAGCGCGCGGGAATGATCGCGTCGGTATCGATGTTGTCTCCAAATTTCCAGACTTTTCCGGTAAATATCATATTATAAAAATCCTCTTCATTTATAGTTCGTCCGGCGAGGCAATCCGTCCCAGGATGGCGGATGCCGCGGCCACGGCGGGACTGGCTAGATAGACTTCGCTCTTCGGGTGTCCCATGCGTCCCACGAAATTGCGGTTGGTCGTCGCAACCGACCTTTCGCCTTCAGCTAAGATGCCCAGGTGCCCTCCCAGACACGCGCCGCATGACGGCGGCGAGATAACCGCTTCGGCGTCCAGGAAGATTTCGAGCAATCCTTCCTGTATGGCTTGCTTGTAGATGAACGGCGTGGCCGGAACCACGATCAACCGGACACCCGGTGCGGCTTTGCGGTTTTTCAAAATCTGCGCGGCGATGCGTAAATCTTCAATCCGGCCGTTGGTGCAGCTCCCGATCAGCGATTGGTCAATTTTCACATGGCCCGCCTGGCTGATTCCTTTGACGTTGGACGGCAGGTGCGGAAAAGCCACCTGCGGCTCCAGCTTGCTCGCATCAATTTCGATGACCTTCGCATAAACCGCGTCGGCATCGGAAGTGTAGAATTTATAGGGCCGCTTTGCCCTGGGCTTTACATATTCTTCTGTAATTGCATCCGGGGCGAAGATGCCGTTTTTCGCGCCGGCTTCAATAGCCATGTTGGCCATGGAGAGCCGGTCGGCCATGGGCAGGGTATTGATGGTTTCTCCCGTGAATTCCATGGCCTGATAAATAGCGCCATCAACGCCAATGCGGCCGATGATGTTCAGAATCAAATCCTTGCCCGAAACCCACTGAGGCAGTTTGCCGAAAATAATGAATTTGATGGACGCCGGCACTTTAAACCACAATTCACCCGTGAGCATGGTCGCGGCCAGATCCGTGCTGCCCACGCCCGTGGCGAAAGCGCCCAGCGCGCCATAAGTGCAGGTATGACTGTCCGCGCCGATGACCAGATCGCCGGGGAGGACGATGCCTTTTTCCGGCAGGAGCGCATGCTCCACGCCCACTTGTCCGCCTTCATAAAAATGCGTGACGCCGTATTCCATGGCAAACTCCCGCACCGTCTTGCATTGCTGGGCGGAATTGATGTCTTTATTCGGCGTGAAATGGTCCAGAACCAGCGCTACTTTATCCTTATCGAAAACCTTTTTTCCACCGGCTGCCCGGAATTCGCTGATGGCGATGGGCGCAGTGATGTCGTTGCCTAAAGCCATATCCACGCGAGCGTTAATCAACTGACCGGGTGTGATTTCCTTGAGGTCCGTGTGCGCCATCAGAATTTTTTCCGTTATCGTATTTCCCACGTATAGGCTCCTTGACTGACAAAATTACTCTTGAACAGGTTTTAAAATGAGAAGCTGTCACTACCCTATTTTTCAGCTTAATTCAACTTTAACCTTTTTGACGCCGTCTTTCAAAAATTCCAGGCGGTTGAGCGCATTAATGTAAGCCTTGGCCGACGCGACGATAACGTCGGGATGCGCGCCTCGCCCGACAACCGAATGCTCGTTGTATTTAAGCTGGACGGCTACTTCGCCCTGTGCATCCGAGCCGCCGGTGATTGCGTTGACCGCGTATTTCAAAAGCGGATAATTGGTTTTGGTAATATTACGGATAGCCGCAAACGTCGCATCCACGGGGCCATTACCGAAACCTGCGTCGCGCATGACTTCTTTTCCCACCTGCATTTCCATGGTGGCTGTTGGAATGGCGACATTCCCGCTGACCACATTCAGATACACCAGATGATATTTGTCTTCTCCCCGGTAAATTTCTTCGTAAAGAATCGCTTCCAGGTCTTCATCATAGATATCTTTCTTAACATCGGCCAGGCCTTTTACCCTTGCCGCCACCCGGTTGAGCTGTTCCTCATTCAACGTATAACCCATTTTTTTTAAATGATGCAAAATAGCATTACGCCCGGAGTGCTTGCCCAAAACAATATGTGTTTCGGTGATACCGACGGACTGCGGCGTCATAATCTCATAGGTGATTTTTTCCTTGATCAAACCATCCTGATGAATGCCGGATTCGTGAGCGAACGCGTTGGAGCCGACAATCGCTTTATTCGGCTGCACAGGGACACCGGTAATTTGCGTCAACAGGCGCGATGATTTGTAAATTTGTTCAGTCTTGATTTTGGTATAAAGACCGTACATATCCTTGCGCGTCGCGAGCGCCATGACAATTTCTTCCATCGCCGTATTGCCGGCGCGCTCGCCGATGCCGTTGATTGTGCATTCCACCTGTCTTGCGCCGCTGCGAATCGCGGCAAGCGAATTGGCGACGGCCAGCCCCAGATCGTTATGGCAGTGTGCGGAGATAATCGTGTCGCCCATATTCTTCACATGGGTAAACA
>CAYGNV010000048.1:0-14698 GCA_964351355.1 uncultured Smithella sp. | reverse complement strand
CACTCATTAGGGTTCCTTTCTTTTTACAGACGTTGACTTAAACAAAGGCTTCGCTAAAATTTTAAATTTTCAATGATGGTAACAACGCCCTGTCCGCCGCCGCAACAGGAACCAAACGTCCCGAAGCGTCCACCACGTCGAATCAGCTCACGCATGCAAAACATGGCGATGCGGGCGCCCGACGCTCCATTGGGATGACCGAAGGCGAGGGCGCCACCGTTGGGATTCCAGTTATCCATATTGACTTTCTCGCCGGTCTGCTTTTCCAGTTCCCGGATGACGGCAATGTTCTGCGCGGCAAAGGCCTCGTTGCATTCAACAACGTCAAAATCGGCAAGCCTCTTCAAACCGGCTCTCTTCATAGCCACCGGCAGGGCATACGCAGGCGCAACGCCCATAATAGCCGGGTCAACACCATATTCGGCGCTGCTGACCCATTTGGCCATGGGTTCATATCCCAGTTCTTTTGCTTTTTCACGCGACATCATTAGAACAAAAGCGCTGCCGTCGTTCAGTCCCGATGAATTGCCGGCGGTAACCGTGCCCCCCTTCTTAAAGGCTGGCGGCATGGCAGCCAGCCCATCCATTGGCGTCAGGCGGGGAAATTCGTCCACCTTGAATTCGATTGGCTGCTTCTTCTTACCCTGGGATACGGAAACAGGAAAAATCTCGTCGACAAAATAGCCGGCTTCCATTGCTTTCTTTGCCAAGGTCTGGCTGCGGAAGGCAAATTCGTCCTGTTCTTCTCGGGTTATTTTGTACATATCCACCAGGTTCTCCGCTGTCAGTCCCATTTGGAAGGGGTGATATACTCTTTCCATCTCCGGCGGTTGGAGTTGAAAATCAAGGAGCTTAATGGGATTCATCCGATAGGGATCGACGCTCGTTGCATATTGCCGGGGCAGCTGACTGAAGGATTCCATTCCACCGGCAATAACAATATCAGCCTGTCCGGCAAGAATCTTCCAAGCGGCATGATTAATGGAATCGACGGCGGAACCGCACTGTAATTCAACCACAGACGCCGACGTCGAATGGGGCAATCCGGCGTAGAGGAGCGCCCAACGTGACGGGTTGATCGCCTGGGCAGGGCGGAAGGCCATACCCATATATACATTGTCTACCCTATCACGCTCACAAATTTTTGTTTTTTCGACCAATGCTTTAAGGCCAAGGCCGGCCAATTCTTCAGCCGTGTAATCTTTCATACTGCCACCGAGCTTGCCAAAAGCCGTCCGCATCCCCTCTACAAAAACCACTTCTCGCATCATTTTTTCCTTTCCCCTGTTATATTATAAACGGTTATTTGCCGTTATATTTATAAAAACCTTGGCCAGTCTTCCTGCCAAGCTTCTTTTCAGCAATCATTCTCTCGAAAAGAGGTGATGGTTTGTAACGTTCTTCACCTGTCATCTGATACATGGCGCCGATAGCGTTGGCGCACACATCCACACCAGCCAGATCCATGATTTCGGTGATACCCATCGGCCAGTTGCAGCCCAACTTCATTGCCTGATCGATATCTTCCGCACCCGCATCACCACGGTTAATCATATCAGCTGCTTCGTTATAGATGAGGCACAGGAAGCGATTGACGATAAATCCCGGAATATCCTGAACAACGATGGGGGTCTTACCAAGTTTCTTGCAAAGCTCTATGGTCTTATTTGCCGTTTCATCGCTTGTTTCTCGCCCCCGGATAACTTCCACAAGCCGCATCGCCGGTACCGGACTGAAATAATGGGTACCGATCACCCTTGCAGGATTCTTCGTCACCGACGCCAGACTTGTGATGCTCAATGTCGATGTATTGCTAGCCAAGATGACTTCTGATGGACACAAGGCATCTAGCACCTGGAGGATCCCTTTTTTTAGTTCTAATTTCTCGAAGACAGCTTCTACAATCATGACAGCACCTCCGACTGCCTTCTTTAAGTCTGTCCCCCTTGTCAGCCGGATAAATATATCGTCAAATTGGGCCTGTGTTAGCTTTCCTTTCTCCACTTTTTTCCCTAATAATTTTCGTATATTTCCAATAGCCCGTTCCACGAGGCTTTGCTCTGTGTCAATCAGGATCACCTGAAAGCCAGACTCTAAAGCGATCTGAGCTATGCCTGCGCCCATTGTCCCTGCTCCGATAACTACAATTTTATCACTCATTGCTTCCTCTCAGGATTTGATGATGATTTTCCTGCAATTCTCCTACTCAAGGCCATTGCCTTATTAATTCTTTTTTAGAAAGATACCGGTGGGATCCAATTCTTCTCTTAATATTCTGATCACTTCCGGTGTGGGACGTGCCGTCTCCTTCACATCTTCGGCCACTTTCAAATCCCATCCGGTGTTCGATTTGATCTGTTCGATGGTCACACCGGGGTGGTAAGATTCAAGGTACATTTCTTTTGTCTTTGAGTGAAAACGGAGAATACCCATGGTAGAGACAACAACACTCGGACCATCCCCCAGGAAGCCCATCATCTCCCTTTGTCCTGCACCATCGAAATAACCTGGAGTCGTAACAAAGTCGACTTTCTCGGGGAATCTCTGTTTCTGATGGAGCATCATGATAACTGTCCGCTTGCAGCCTGCGCCGATATCATTAGAGCCGCCGCTCCCGGCAAGGCGAACCGTCGGGCTATAGTAGTCACCGATGACATGGGTGTTAAGATTTCCATATTTATCGATCTGTGCGCCTCCAAGAAATCCCACGTCGATATCCCCGGCATGGACCATGCCCAAACCGTCGATCAATCCGCCCTGCATGGCAGCTCCAGGAACCAAGACCGGATCGGCCACCGAAAAGGGCGTAACCAAAGGTTTGCAGTCAATAGCCCCTGACTCATAAATAGCGATCATACTCGGGGCGTGGGTTCTCTGGGCAAGAAGTCCTCCTAACAGAGGGAGCCCCGTTCCGATAATGACTTTTTCTCCGTCCTTGATCTCTGCTGCGGCTGCGACCGCCATAAGTTCTTGCAATGTGAAGTCGCTGTACATATTTTCACTCATAATCATTTCCCTAATATCCATAATTAACAGAGCTGGAACTCATGTCTTTTGCTTTCAGACTTTGGAACTTCTTCATGCCAAATGTATCGATGTATTTTTTTAAATAGTCCGCTCGATTTGAGACACCGTAAACCCATTCATCCATGAATTTTTTCCAACCTTCTTCTGTTCGGGATTCCTGAATGTATTTGAATATGAAATCTCTGTCAGCGTTGTAATATCCCTGACAGTTTTTTGGATGAGAGCCGAAAGGCTCCTCAACAACAGCGACGACCTTATAACCAGGCAAAACTGTCCGGTTCGGATCACGCCCTATCACATCCCGACTAACAATCTCCTCAACAGAAACAATAACTTTCTGAGATGCCCGAAGGCTAAAAGGGGAATCGCCGAGTATTCCCCACATCTGGACATTTCCTTCTTCGTCAGCTCGCTGAGCGTGGACGAAACCAATATCCGGCTTGAGAGCCGGAACGAGAGCGTGCTCAATACCTGAGCCAAAGGGATCCTTCATCATCTTGACCTTGTTTTCTCCCATCCATGAGGAATGCTTCATCATGTCGCTCCCCTTCATGGAATTGACAGGAACGTAAGGTATGCCAAGCGCCCCAGCTAAGTATCTAGCCATCATGGTGAAATTCGTATAATCTTCCATTTCAATCTTGTGCGGAACACCTTTTTCCATGGCTCTCCTGAAGCAAAAAAGGGGACCGAATACTTCCATCCACGCATACGACGAAACAATTCGATCTACGCAACCTGCTCCAATTAATTGATCAGCATGTTCATTGAAACTTGGCGCACAAATAGTAAGATGTTTCTTCTCTTGTCGGATGATTTCGTGGGTGATGTCATAGGCGATTGTGTGAAAAAAACCACCAATTGCTATTGTCATACCATCGTCGATGAATTTCGACACTGCCTCCTTGGCACTCATCACCTTTTCTACTTTCATTAATATCTATTCTCCACTTCTCACATCCATCGTCTTAGGGTGCCTTCACTTCGGTACTGATTGGCTGCAACGGCCGTGCCACTTAATGACGTGCCCTAGGTCACCGTATTTATGAATATATTTATAAATATGATTGACGCGCTAGAAAACATTGTATGAAACTATTCATTCAGAGATGGGGTAACGTATAAATATCTTGAAGATATTAAAAAAATAATGAGATACTAATAGCTTAAAGATATCGTTTGTGTTTGTTCATTAGTGTCTAAATCCAGACAGTAAATAATTATGCTTATCCTGTGGTTATTTAGTCATTTGAAATTTTTTAAGTCGATAAATAAGACTTGATCTGGAGATACTCAGCAATTTTGCTGCTCGCGTCTTATTGCCGCCTGATTTCTCAAAGGCCTGCAAAATATGGTATTTATTGATCTCATTTAGATTCACACCTTCTCCTCTTAAATAATTCTGAGTCAAAGGGTATATGGTCTCCGTTTGTGTACTCTGTAAAAACCAGAGGTGATCCGCGTTGATTTGCCTATCGTTTTCCATGAGAACAACTCGTTCAATTATATTCCGCAATTCCCTTACATTGCCTGCCCAAAGGTTAGATAGAAATATTTCCTCAGCCTCCCTCGATATGTCTTGAAATTTTTTCTTAAATTTTTCATTGAACTTCCATAGGAAAAGCTTTGCAAGCGGCATGATATCCTGTTTTCTATCCCGCAAGGGTGGCAATTCGATCTTGGCTACATTCAAGCGGTAATATAAATCTTCTCTAAAAGTTTTTAATCTGACACCTTCTGATAAAGATTGATTTGTTGCTGCAATAACTCGGATATCTACTTTAATCTTTTTAGTTCCCCCCACTCTATAGAGCTCTCTCTCTTCCAGAAAACGTAGCAGCTTGCCTTGTGTCGATGGCAACAATTCGCTAATTTCGTCTAAAAACAGTGTGCCACCATCCGCCAACTCGCATTTTCCCTGTTTACCTTCCTTAAGGCCTCCTGTAAAAGTGCCTTCTTCATACCCGAACAGTTCAGCTTCAGCCAGATCTTTACTGATAGCGCCACAATTTATACTGATGAAAGGCTTAGCGAAGCGGCCACTATTATAGTGGATTACCTTGGCTATTACTTCCTTTCCCGTCCCCGTCTCGCCCTCTATAAGGACAGTTGTATCGTGGCTGCTTGCGATAGTGTTTGCCATTTCTAAAGCTTTTTTCATGCCTACACTCTTACAAACCACATGATCGATATCATATGCCTTTGCATTCAGCGTACGAAGTTCTTCCAATTCCCGCTTGAGCTTCAAATTCTCCAAAGCCTTTTCAATGATCACATCCAGTTCATCAATATCAAGAGGCTTTACAAGATAATCAAAAGCGCCCATCTTCATTGCAGTAACTACTGACGTGACATCCTCATAGGCAGTCATCATGATGACAGCCACTTCAGAATTGATCTGCCGAACCAGATGTAATGTCTCAATGCCATCAATACCTGGAAGTTTGATGTCCAAGAGGATCAAATCGAATGGTTTTTTTTTCAGGTATTTTATGGCAGTTTCACCGGATGGGGCTATCGTTACGTCGAATTTTTCAGACAGGATATCCCTGAGTGATTCCTGTAACAACTTATCGTCATCTGTGATCAGAATCTTGTATCTATACATATTTTCTAGTGGCCTCATTTAAAGGGAATCTCAAGAAGAAACTCGTGCCTCTATTTTCTCTGCTTCTTACATCGATAAGTGCATTATGGTGTTGAAGAATTTTATGGGCGATGGATAGCCCCAAACCTGTTCCATCCGGTTTCGTTGTAAAAAAGGGGTCGAATATCCTTTTAAGATTTTCATGATGAATTCCAACACCATTGTCTTTAATCGTCAGAAGAAGCCACTGAGTATTTTGTAACTTGAAATTATCTTCTATCCTGCTCTTAATTGTTATAATTCCACTCTTTGGCATTGCCTCTATTGCGTTCAGCAGCAGGTTGACAAGCACATTTCGAATCTGGAATTGATCGAAGCGGATATCAGGAAGGCTAGCCTCTAGATCCTTTTTAACGACTATTTTCCTCATATTCAACTGCTGCGTGATCAGAGAGATAGCATCCTCCAACACATCATTGAGTTGTCCATATTTCATGAAGGGATTTATCTTTTTTGATAAATCAAGTGTCCGTTTTATGATCATCTTGATCCGATCAATACCCTCCATGGTATTGCTTAATCTGCGCTGCAGGTCGCTATCATTCATCAGTTTCTTTGACAACATCTGCACATTGAAATTAATACTAGCCAATGGATTTCGGATTTCATGAGCTATGTTGGCGGACATCTGCCCTAGCGATGAAAGATTATCCACACGTCTGAGCATTGCCTCGGTTTGTTTAATTTCCGTGAGATCCTGAATCGTCATAACAGCACCCACTGCATGACCCGTGTGACCATTCAGAATGGCTGAGTTCACGCCATATATCCTCGGGGTCCCATCCTCCGATTCACTTACTATTTCTGCATATTGTTCCGCTTTGCTACTTTCTAAAGTATCGTTCAGCAGCATTGCGATTTTATTTTTTACTGTTCCGCAAATTGGCTTTCCCAACACCCTTCGTCTCTTTACTTTAAGGATCTCCTCCGCTTTTCGATTAATAGAACGTATTTTCCTGTTTTCATCTATGGCCAGAATCCCATTCGGTACTCCCTCAAGAATATTTTCGGCTATGTTTCTTTCTGTAAGAAGTTGATCATACAGACGAGCGTTTTCCAAGATTATGCTTGCTTGGTTTGCAAAAACAGTAAGTAGTTTGATATCGTTTCTATTAAGAACCATCTCTTGATCGACACGGTCTCCCTCAATCACGCCTAGCACTTCCCTGTTGATCTTCAGGGGGACGGTGATAGTGGATACCCTTTTCCAGACCTTCTCCATTTTCCGATCAAAATCCGTTAAACACATATTATTCTTTACATCTCTCACGTAAATTAACTTCCCCGTGCTTGCTGTAATCGTTTCCCTGCATATCTGTGTTTTCATGTCAAGTGGATGCGATAGGGCGTGTATCTCCTCTGCCGGTTCAAAACCATTGCAATATTTAGCTTCCAGCTTTTCCTCGCCCTTATTAAGAAGAAGAATAATACCCCTGGTAAATCTGAATATTTTTTGGGACTCATGCAGAATAGCTTGAAGAATTTTATCGCGCTTGGCTGGGCGATTCAGGAGTTGGCTAATTCGATGGACTGACGACAGAATTTTTCCTTTCTTTATCAATTCATCTTTTTGCGCGTTAATTTTTTCTAGAAATTGACGATTGCTTGATCTCATATTGGCCGTATCACAATTTATTCGTTAACTGAATACTCTCTCAAATGTTTTCAACATATTAATTACATATCCTAAATCCGCATTAAGAAACGTTTGAAAAGCGTCTGCGTTTCTTCACTTTCAACGCGTTTCATAAAAGCCCTACATTCGTCTTCAAGATGCTTGCTTAATGCTTCTGGAGCCTTTCGAGTAAGTCTTTTCGTTTCATATACGCACTCGGCAGGAAGGGCTGCCAGTTTTTGGGCAGCATTTAACGCGGCTTCATGGAGCTGTTCGATAGGAACTATTTCGTTGACAAGGCCACATGCCAAAGCTTCTTTTGCATCTACTACCTTGCCGAGCAGAAATACCTCCATTGCCCTGCGATGACCGATCAATGCAGTCAGCAGTTGAGTCGACCCGAGCTCGGGCACTAATCCAAAGCGGCCAAACGGCGTCGACAAACGGATATCCTCAGTAGCAAAAACAATATCGCAGTGAGGCAAGAGAGTAAATCCGATTCCTATTGCCGCCCCTTGAATGGCAGCAACCAGAGGCTTAGTCAGCGTTATTAATCCGTTTAAAAAACGGCCAACCGGCTCATCCGGCGCCATACTATAGTTGTTCAGAAAAAAGGTGATGTCATTTCCCGCGCAAAAAGTATTACCATTGGCTTTAATAAGCATACAGCGGAGGGTTTCATCTCGATCCAGTTGCGCAAAGGCATCAGCGAAAACACTATACATATCTCGATCAAGGGCATTTTTTTTACTAACGCGATTAATTGTTAAGCTCAGAACACCTTTTTCAGTCTTAACTTCTACATCTCCAACCATTTGCAGACCTCCTTCAATCGCTGACAATGTTTAGATCAAGAACTCATTACCATGCTTAGAAATTCTTTGTGCGATAGATATCGGAGCTTGTCAATAAAAATGAGACACTTCTTGCAGCAATGCTCCCCAGCCAATTTTAAATTCTTACTTTCTTTCGGCTATCTTCGTCCACGAATCCCTCAGTGGCACAACGCGATTGAAAACAGGTTTTCCGGCTTTCGTATCCTTTTCATCAACACAAAAATACCCGAGTCTTTCAAATTGATATGGACTCCCCGGATTGGCATTTTTCAGACTTTGCTCGACATAGCAAGTCGTCAGGGTCTCCAGAGAATCCGGGTTCAGATACCTGACGAAATCTTCGCCTTCGCTTCCCGGATCTTCAATACTGAACAGCCGGTCGTATAATCGCACTTCCGCAGGCACACCGTGATCCGCGGAGACCCAGTGAATGACGCCCGGCACCTTGCGTCCGTCCGCCGGCGGTGCATTGCGGGTCTGGGGATCATAGGTGCAGTGGATTTCGACCACTTCGCCGGTGTGTTCGTCCTTCACCATATTTTCAAATTTAATAACATAGGCGTTTCTGAGGCGAACTTCCCGGCCCGGACCGAGACGATGATATTTTTTGGGCGGATTCTCGAGAAAATCGTCGCACTCAATATAGAGCACTCTGGAAAAAGGAACTTGTCTGGTTCCCATATCAGGACGCTGTGGATGGTTGGCGCATTCAAAGTGTTCCACTTCGTTTTCCGGGTAATTGTCGATTACAACCCGCAGGGGCCGCAAGACGCTCATCACCCTGGGCGCCCGTTCATTGAGATCATCGCGGACGCAATGCTCCAACAGGGCCACGTCAATCAGGTTGTCGTTTTTGGCCACGCCGATTTCGGCGCAGAATTTTCGGATGGCCTCCGGTGAATAACCCCGTCGCCTCATTCCCGTCACGGTGGGCATGCGCGGATCATCCCAGCCTTTCACATAACCCCTCTGCACCAGCTCAATAAGCCTGCGTTTGCTGAGCACTGTATAACTCAAACTCAGACGGGCAAATTCAATCTGCTTCGGGCGGTTGGCCGGGATCAGCCTCTCTACAATCCAATCGTAAAGGGGTCGGTTGTTTTCAAACTCCAGCGTGCAGATGGAGTGGGTGATGCCTTCCAGTGCGTCGGAGAGGCAGTGGGCAAAATCGTACATGGGATAAATGACCCACTTTGTTTCTGTCCTATAATGAGGCTCGCGTTTGATGCGGTAAATGATGGGATCCCGCATGATGATATTTGCGGCAGCCATATCAATTTTGGCGCGCAGAACATGGGCGCCATCCTCGAATTCACCGACCCGCATCCGTTCAAACAGGTTCAGGTTCTCCTCCACGGAGCGGTTGCGGTAGGGACTTTCCTTGCCCAGCTCGGTGAACGTTCCACGGTGCTCCCGGATTTCATCGGGGCTTAGACTGCAAATATAGGCGTTGCCGGATTTGATCAGCTCAATGGCGAATGCATAAAGCTTTTCAAAATAGTCGGAGGCATAAAACAGACGGTCATCCCAGTCAAATCCCAGCCAGCTGACATCACGGATGATCGACTCCACAAATTCCACAGACTCGCCTGTCGGGTCCGTATCATCCAGACGGAGATTACAGGTTCCCTGATACTGCCGGGCCAGGCCGAAGTTGAGGCATACCGACTTGGCATGACCAATATGGATATAGCCGTTGGGTTCCGGCGGAAAACGGGTGGCGACACGGCCTGCGTTTTTATTTGTGCGGATGTCTTCGTCGATAATATCACGGATGAAATCGGTTGAGTTTGGGGTTGTCGGTTGGGCCATAGATTAAGACTCCTTTTCATGTCCATAAAATACGGGCTGGAATCTATAATATTCATGGGAATATATCAAGGTCGTAACTTGCGGAAGCCCAGGTGAAGAGAATGGTATGATTTAAATCCAGCTCATAAATGATAATCGCCCGCCGCTTCCGGCTGATAGATGATGTCATCCACCTTAACTTTTCTGATGCCGGACGGAACGGGCCATTCAATGATGTCGCCCTTGTGATAACCCAGAAGCGCCATTCCCAGAGGGGCGAGGATCGAAAGTTTGTTTTCTGAAATGTTCGCCGCGGACGGGTAAACGAGTGTATAGGTCGTGGTTTCACCCGACTCGATATCCGTAACGCTGACTTTGGAATTCATCGTGATGACATCTTCTGGAACGTCCTGCGGATCCACCAGCACGCCACGATACAATTCCTTTTCCAGCAAATCAAGCTGGGCCTTGTTGGCTTTGGGAGTCAAACGCAATCCGTCGATCAGTTCGACGAGCCTGTCCATGTCATAATTTGAAATGTGTATCGCGCGCTCTGCCGTCATGGTCATCCCTCCCGTTCATTATCTAAGTCTGTCTGATCGATGCTGGATCAAAAAGAATCAAGCGTACGGAAACTGAATTTTACAATATATACTTTTCAATTTCACTATAGGGAAATGTGATGAGTCTGTCAACTTATCCCTATGGGATAAAAAGGAAATAATTGGCTAAAAGCATAAATCCATTCCCCCGTTGAGAAAGGAGAATGGATTCATGTTTCCAGATTTATTTAAAGATAAACGCAGCAATTACTCGCTGCCGCCCTTATACATCGATTCGATTAAATCGCCGTACTGGGCGTTAATGGATTTTCTTTTCACCTTCATGGTGGGCGTCACTTCACCGTCTTCCGTGTAGAGTTTCTTGTCGAGTATTGCAAATTTCCTGATGTTCTCGACACGGGCAACCTGCTTGTTCACTTTGTCAATTTCCTGCTGAATGAGTTCAATAACCTCCGGGGCTTTCGTCATTGAGGCAAAGGTCGTGAACTGCACCTTATTGTCCTGGGCGTACTTCGTGACGTTTTCCTCATCGATAACGATGATGGCTGTGAGGTATTTTCTTTTATCCCCGATGACCACGGAATCGTTAATGTAGGGTGAAAATTTCAGCAGGTTTTCAAGGTACTGGGGAGCAATGTTTTTACCTCCCGCCGTAATAATCAGATCCTTTTTCCGGTCGGTCAGTTTGAGATATCCTTCCTCGTCAATCACGCCCACATCGCCTGTGTGCATCCATCCGTCAATCAGAACTTCCTTCGTCAGTTCTTCATCCTTGTAATAGCCCTTGAAAATCCCCTTGTGCCGGACGAGAATTTCACCGTCTTCAGCAATCTTCACTTCCGTGCCGGGCAGGGCCTTTCCGACGGTTCCAACTTTATATTCCTTTTCACTCGACATGTGTGTGATGCCGGTTGTTTCGGTCATGCCGTATCCTTCACGAATCGGAATGCCGATACTCTGGAAAAACTTCAAAACGTCAGGCGAAATCGGCGCTGCCCCGGACGCTCCGAGGCGAACCCGGTCAAAACCGAGACGTTTTTTGAGTTTTCTAAAAACCACAAAGTACAATATATGGTAGGCAAGGGCGAGGTGAGCAGGTACTTGCTTTCCTGTCAGCGCCCTGTCGTTATATTTTTTCCCGACTTTTATGGCGATGTTATAAAGTGTTCTTTTGAGCCAGGTGGCGTCAGCCATTTTCAATACAATTGCAGAGTAATATTTTTCCCATATCCGCGGAACCGCATGAAACAGCGTGGGCGATACATCACGCATATCCGCCATGACCGTATCCGTGTTTTCTGTGAAATTCACGATATGCCCTTGGTGCAAATGGAACATGATGTCGTATATCTGCTCGTAAACGTGGTTGAGGGGAAGAAACGATATCGTTTCATCATCAACACTGCCCTGCATGACCTTGTTAGCCGCCTCGGCGATCCAGAGATATCCCTCATGGGCCAGCATCGCTCCCTTCGGTGGTCCGGTTGTTCCTGATGTGTATATGATGCCTGCCACATCTTCGGGCTTGGCCAGTTCCGTCAGCTGTTTGAAAAGATTAGGATTTTTACGATCCGCTTCCCGTCCGAGATCGAGGAGTTCATCAAAGCTCATAAACATGGGATCTTTGAAATGCTTGAGCCCTTCCATTTCCCATACGATAAGCTTTTTCAGAAGTGGTGTTTTATCTTTGAATTCAAGGGCTTTATCCAGCTGCTCTTCGTCTTCACAGATGTAAACAACCGCATCGGAATGCTCCACCACGTATTGGCATTCCACCACCGGATTGGTCGTGTAGATACCGACCCAGGCGCCGCCGGCGCATACCGCGCCGATTGCCGAATACAGCCACTCCGGCCTGTTTTCCCCGATGATCGATACCCGGTCGCCATATTTAACGCCGAGGGCGTTTAGCCCCAAGGCGACATGTTTCACGTTTTCGAGATACTGTGCCCATGTTATGTCACGCCAGATGCCGTAATCTTTCTTTCTCATGGCGATTCGGTTTGGTTGTTTTCCCGCAATATTTAATAATGCCTTGGGCAACGTATTAATTGCCATTCTCTTTCCCCCTTTAAACTCTTAAATCGACAAAAACGGTTTATAGCAATTTCCTTGAAGCAGTGGAAAAATAAACTACCGGAACCGAACTTTCCGTCTGTAACGTTTGTAACCTTTTACAGACTGTTCAGCAGCTATGCCAAGGTAAAATTCCTTAATGTCAGCATCCTCACGAAGCACTTCTGGTTTATCGGCCCGAGCAATACGTCCGTTTTCCAGCAAATATGCAAAATTGGAATATTTTAGCGCCATATTCACATTTTGTTCCACCAGAAGGATCGTCACACCATCTTTCTCGTTTATTTCTTTGATGATTCCGAATATTTCCTTGGTTAAAATCGGCGAAAGGCCCAGCGACGGTTCATCAAGCATCAGCAGCTTCGGTCTGCTCATCAAAGCCCGGCCGATAGCCAGCATCTGCTGCTCACCACCACTCATCAATCCCGCCTGTTGATTCGATCTTTCCCTGAGTCTGGGAAAATGATGAAATACGTTTTCCAGGTCGTTTTTAATACCCTGCCGGTCTTTTCTCGTATATGCGCCGATGGTAATGTTTTCCAAAACGGTGAGTTCGCGAAATACTTCACGTCCTTCCGGAACATAACCTATTCCCATCTTCACAATTTCATCGGTGCCTTTTCTGTCAATGCGTTCACCCAGAAATTCAATAGTGCCTTTTTCAGGCTGCTCTTCTTTGAGATCATAAAAAAGGCGCATAATTGTTTTAAGAATGGTTGTTTTGCCTGCGCCGTTGGAACCCAGCAAAGCTACAACATCGCCTTGTTTTATCTGAAAGGAAATTCCGTGCAGCGCCCGGATTAAATCGTACCATGTTTCTATGTTATTCACCTTGAGCATCAGCCGATTTCCTCCTCTCCGAGATACGCTTTAATAACATCGGGATGTTTCTGCACTTCCTGCGGTGTACCCAATGTTATTTTCTGCCCCTGCTGCATTGCGAAAACGCGATCCGAAATCCCCATAATCATATTCATGTCATGTTCGATCAACAGAATCGTCATATTAAATTCTTCCCGAATATCCTTGATCCAGATGGTCAGGTCGTCTTTTTCTTCAGTGTTCATACCCGCGGAAGGTTCGTCCAGAAGCATCAACTTGGGTTCCAGCGCCAGCGCTCGACCCACTTCAACGAGTTTACGCTTCCCATAGGCAAGGCTGCCGACAAAGGAATCCCGAACGGATTGAAGTTCGAGAAAATCGATGATCTTTTCGACCTCTTCCCTGTGCTTCACTTCTTCTTTGGCGGCTTTGGACCGCTTTCCAAACATGAAGGCGCCGCCGAATATCCCGGTGCTCATGTGCATATGCCTGCCCAGCATGAGGTTATCCATGACGGTGGCATTTGCGAATAACTCAATGTTCTGAAAGGTGCGGGCGATACCTTTCTGAGCGATCCGGTCGGGTGTTTTTCCGACCATATCTTCACCCTCCATGATGACCGCGCCGCTATTCGGTTTGTAGATGCCGCTGATCAGGTTAAAGATGGTTGTTTTGCCCGATCCGTTAGGACCGATAATCGAAAAGATTTCATTCTTCTCGACACTGAAGCTTATTCCGTCAACCGCCTTCAGCCCACCAAAACTGATGCTTAAATTTTCAACGCTGAAATAGCCCATGAAATATCATTCCTTCTTTCTCAAATTCTTGATTCGCATGAAGACAAATCTGTCGTAAAAACCGCCTTCCGGAGAATCAGGGCGCGGCATCATCAAATGCCGCGCCCTGAAACATGATTCCTATCTCTTTTTAGGCAAATCGTTCTTGGTCCAATCCTGAAGCACGATAACCTCTCCTTTGGGACCGCACTGCCAGATACGGAACTCTGCCGGGGGTAAATGATTCGTGGCCGTCCATGTCACTTTCGGGCCGATACCCTGGAAGTTTTTTATATTATTTAGTTCTCTGACAAGGGCTTCCGGGCTCAGATCTCTGCCCACCTGTTTGAGAGCCTGCACCAGTGGCTCGGCTGCGGTAATGCCAGCCGCGTAAAAGATGCCCCATCGTTCGCCCGGAGCAAGCCGTTTTGCGGCATCGGCATATTCCTTCATCTTCGGTATCTTGAAATCAAGAATATCTTCCGTGAATGCGGTCGTCATCACGCCTTCTTTGGCCCACAAACCGTCCGTGATATGGTTCATGA
>CAYGNV010000047.1:2402-14844 GCA_964351355.1 uncultured Smithella sp. | reverse complement strand
GCCCGTATATCATAATTTGCTGATATACGAAAGATTTAATGTTACGTGGTACTAGTTGGGATTTCACCTGCAGGAGGGGTGCTTGCTGGTTCTTGCCATACAGAGAGTTTCGTTTTACTCATATTATCAGATGGCTTTTCACTATCCACAACATCAAAGCCAAGTTTAATAAAGTATTTATTGATACTATCACCACCACCTTTTACAGAATTGCGGTCATATAAAGAATTATTCATTACAGCAATGACGCATCTAAGAAGATCTTTGGGCGGATAGGACTGCCCATTATGTAACATGGTATATTTTTTCCACCTGGTCTCTTCGAAATCCTTTCTGAATTTTTGATCAAAAAGTTCCATGGCCTTTTCTACAGTTTTGTTGCTTATGTTTTGTAGGATTGTCCTGTCCTGTTCGCTTACAACGCCCATATTATGGCTCCCCTTTAGAAATTGATTTATCTAAAAATGCCCTCTCTTCTTAGTTTATTTATGTTTTTCTGTCACTACGGCTATCACCCTTACTTACTGCCATTTTCTAGGGCACCCAGCAATAAAAGGGAGATCGTATGCCAATCATATAACATTTTTTCGTTATTATTTTTTTGACCAAAACTCTCTAATGTTGCGATCCGTTGTCATTCGCCAATTGTCTATCAAAGTCAATTTAGATTTCTGCATGTCATCTGCGATCTTATCCAAAATAGTATCTATATGAACTTCCTCTTCCTGCCTTGCCAATGAACGATATGCAGACTCAAAGTCCTTTCTATTGGGAAGATATGACACACGATTTGATTCCTTATCATTCTTCTTCAACAAAGTGGAATGCGTGGTTCCTTTTGGCATATCGTCCAATGACAGTCCCAAATTGATGTCTTTACGATCATTCCAATTGCTCCGTAGAACAGTCAAGCCGATATCGTTGGCTGTGTCTATGGCAAGTTTCCACTTTCGTTTAGCTTGCTCGCGTAACTTTGGATCGTTGTCAAGTTCATATCGAAAATTCTCCCAGACGTTTGCACCCGAAAAGAGATCTTTTGCCTCTTTATGACTTGCGCCTGCTGCGTACACAGCCGATTTCAACTTGGCTCCGGAACACTTTCCGGAATCTTGCATTTTTTGCAATTCAGCAATATTTACCCTATTCATTTTTACATAACTCACTTTTTTATTTTCTTAATCATCTGTCATGAGTTTTTCTTTGTTTCCAGTTCTTTCCGTAAGAGAATCTACGAAGTCAATGCAATCCATCTTGCTTCCTTTGAATATCCGGACGGTACCATGAAAAAATCCAAAACGTCAACGCAATATTCATATTTTTCATCGCCGCTTTCTCTGACGATATTATATTCTCTGATTTCCTTGATTTTCACTTTTTTATTATGATCGATATTCCAAATAAATATGAGTTTACTCATGCGCGACTCCAATTTGTTTCTGCCGATTAACTGCTTCCCGGGTGGCCACCCAAAATCCCCCACCTGTGGCCACTTGAAAATCCCCCACCCAACGGTTGCTTTTAAGGCCTGAAAAGCAGGTTTTCAAAAGCAGCTTCCCAAACGGTTGGCAGAACGTTACAGACTCCCATTTTACATAAGCAGATTGGGAGGAAGAGAAAGGATGAACGTTTTGCACCCGAACAAGAAAGTATCAATAATTACATTACTTACCAATGGCGTCAGTCAGCGCGAGATTGAGCGGAAAGTGCGCGTGGATCGTAAGACCGTCCGCAAATATGCCCGTATAGAGAAAAACAAGAAGCAGACTGGCGACGATAACTCAAAATCCCCCGGGGTGGCCACCGGCTCCGATGTAGAGACCGGTCAAAATCCCCCACCCCGGCCACCGGCTCATGAGGCGTCGATATCCGCATTTGAGTTTTCAGACGATGCGTATTCCATACCGGCCCATGCCCGCTCAGCCTGTGAGCCTCACCGTTTATGGATTGAGGAACAGGTGCGCCTGGGGCGCAATGCCGTCTCTATTTATCAGGATCTGGTTGAACGGTTTGCCTTCGAGCACAAATACAACAGCGTGAAACGGTTCTGCCGTGCATTGCGCAGAAAAAATCCCGTCCAGTACGACCGGCTGGAGTTTGGGCCTGGCGAGGAGGCCCAGGTGGACTATGGCCTTGGCGCTCCCACCCTTAAACCAGGCACAAACACATACCGCCGCCCCCGATTGTTTGTCATGACGCTGAAGTATTCCCGCCGCTGTTTTCGAAAGGTCGTCTGGACATCCAGCCAGGTGACATGGGCCAAACTGCATGAGGAGGCCTTCCGGTATTTTGGCGGCACTACCCGATATGTGGTTCTGGATAATTTAAAAGAAGGTGTCATTAAACCTGATCTCTATGAACCAGAGTTAAACCCGGTTTATGCCTCTGTCTTAGTTCATTACGGCGTTGTTGCTGATCCTGCCCGTGTGGCCGATCCTGACCGCAAGGGCAGCGTTGAAAACGCGATCCAGCACACCCAGGACACAGCCTTGAAAGGCCGCCGGTTTGAAAGCATCGAAGAACAGAACCAGTGGCTGATGCACTGGGAAGAACGCTGGGCCTCCGTACGGATTCACGGCCGGATGAAGCGACAAGTGCAGGAGATGTTTGAAGAAGAAAAACCGTTTCTCCAGGCTCTGCCATTGAGCAGTTTCTCCTACTTCTCTCAGGAAACCCGCACGGTGCAGGATGACGGCACCATTCAGGTCCATGACTGTTATTACGCCGCATTGCCCGCCCGGCTGCATACCAAAGTGATTGTGCGCATTTACGACTACGAGATTGAAATCATTGATCCTCAAACGCTGACCGTTTTGCGGCGGCACCCCAAAGGCGCCCGCAAGGGCATGGTCATGATGGAAGAAAAAGACCGGATCTTCAATCCTTCCCGACAGACGTGTTATTTATTGGCTCAGGCGGCGGCGATTGGTCCTATTACGGAAAAGCTGTGCAAGCAACTGTTTGAGGGCGAGGGTCGTCAGGGGCACCGCCGCATGCAGGGCATTGTCGCGCTGGCCCGAAAGCACTGTGCTGTTCATATTGAGCAGGCTGCCCGGATGGCCCTTGAACGAGGGCTTTCTTCCTCCCGAATCATTCGAAAGCTGGTTGAGGATTTAGAAAAAAGAACCACCCCGGAGAAGTCTTCCGACAAATTGACCCAGGAGCACAGTCTTATTCGTTCTCCACAGGACTATGCGCTGTTTTTTGAAACCCACGCGGCCGGTAGCGGTCGTCATCCCCATAACCATAACCTTCAGTGAAAGGAGAAAGCATGAGAACGATTGAAGAAGTTGAGAAACACCTCCGATCGCTGCGTTTGCACGGTATGGCCCAGACCCTTTCGGCCCGATGTCTGCAGGCACAACAAAACGGATCAATGAGTGTTCTGGATGTCCTGACACAGCTTGTTCAGGATGAATTGGACTGCCGGCAATCACGATTGATTGAGCGGCGTTTTCACAGCTCCGGGCTGGATGAACGAAAGATTATGCAGGATTTTGACTGGTCTTATAATCCCCGTCTCCCCAGACAAGAGATTCTGGAGCTGATCAGCGGAAAGTTTGTGCAGAATGCCGCCGATGCGCTTTTGATCGGCCATCCCGGCACCGGTAAAAGCCACGTTGCCAAGGCGGTTGCGCATGCCGCGATCCAGGCCGGTTATCAGGTAGCTTACCGGGAAGCACAGTGTTTCTTTGAAGACATCTTTGAAGCCACGCAAACCGGAAAGCGCAAAAAGCTGTTCAAGTTGTTCTGCTGCGCCGATCTTTTGGTAATCGATGATCTGTTCTTGAAAAAACGCCTGACACAAACCGCCGCAGAGGATCTGCTCGATGTGATTCTGGAGCGTTATCGCCACCGGAAAAGCACGCTGCTTACCTCAAACCGACCGATTGAAGATTGGGGAAAACTACTGGAGGACAATGCTGCGGCTTCGGCCATTCTGGATCGTCTGTTGCATCGTGGTCATCTGCTGAAATTTGAAGGAAAGAGCTACCGGCTCAGGGAGGCTTCTAAAAGACTTGCATTAGAAAAGAAAAAAAACTAAATTAACCCCCGTTCTGCCGACCTGAAGGTGGGGGATTTTGACCCGGCCACAGGTGGGGGATTTTCAAGTGGCCATCCGGGGCTTTCTGGCAAACTTAAACTCAATGTTTCGTCTGGTGTTTGGCAAGTGGTTTTTATCTATAAAATTTCACTAACGATTTGTCAATAATTCTTCTTTTTTAAGTTGACCATAATCGATAATCTCTGATAGTTCAATGTCACAACGACAACCGTAGGTCGCATTATTATTGTCAGAATAATATTATTTCTTTAAGGGAAGGGAGAAAATCCATGACCCGTGACCGCAACGCGCAGACAAAACTGATCCGTCTGGGACAAATTCTTCGGATCTTCATGGAAAAGGAGAAGGTCTCCAACACTTGGCTCAGTAAAAACTTTCAGACCACTCCACGGACTATACAGCGTGATCTCCTACTGCTTAAAGAATCCGGCTTCCCCATTCATGAAATTCAAAAAGGCAGTTATCTGTTGAGTAAGGACCTGGTTAAGAACCTGGAGGTCTTTGATGATACAGAACTGGCGCTAGTGGTGGTCCTGAAGAATATCGTCGGACAGTTGGGCCAGCCTTTCCGTACTGCCGCCGATTCCGTTCTGAACCGCCTGTATGACTCTTTCAACAACATGCCGGTCTTTGTGAAAATTGATGATGCCGTCCACTTAGACAGTGCCCTGCTTAACCTTATCGTGAAGGCCATCAGGGAGAAAAGACAGGTCAGCTTCCAGTATGCTGCAAAACAAGGCGCACATTCCGTCAATCTTGAGCCTTACCGCGTTGTTTACTTCAGCGGCTTCTGGTATCTCATCGGCAATGAGCCGGATTCCGGGAAACACAAGCGCTATGCCATGGACAAGATCGGGGATTTGAGATTATTAAAGGCGGGCTTCAAAGCTTTCCCGGAAAATCTTGATGCTGCACTACGGTCAAGCGCTAATATCTGGTTTGAAGAGGAGAGTAATCTGGAAGTTGTCGTTCTCGTGGACAGAGCCGTCAGTGATTATTTTCGACGGCGGAAAATGTACCCGACTCAGGAGATCAGGGAGGTAAAGCAGGATGGGTCGCTTGTCGTCACCTTCCGAGTAGGCAACTACGAGACCATACGCGATATCCTCAAATCCTGGATTCCGCATATCGTGATTTTGGAGCCGGATGAATTCAGAAAAGCTTTATTAAAAGACGTGAAGACGTGGGTAAAGCAGCAGGAAAATGTGGTATATTAAAATCATCTACATGGTTTTCATAACCTTGTTCCAAAGATCGCCCGGCCGACGCGGATGATAGTTGTGCCTTCGTCGATGGCGACTTCAAAATCGTCGGTCATGCCCATGGAAAGTTCGTCCATGCGGATGTTGGGAATAGCAGCGGCGCTGATTTCGTCGCGCAGCTTGCGCAGCGCTTGAAAATAAGGGCGGGAATTTTCTGGATTATCGGAATAGGGCGGCATGGTCATCAATCCGCGCACGCTTATATTGGGTAAAAAGGAAACTTGCCTGACAAGTTCTAACGCAGCGTCGGGCTCCATGCCGTTTTTGGATTCCTCTCCGCTGACATTAACTTCAATCAGAACGTTTAGTCTACGTTTGTTTTGCCCAGCTCTTTTGTCCAGCTCACGGGCCAGTTCCAAGCGGTCAACGGAATGAATCCAGTCAAACAAGTTGACGACGTATTTAACCTTGTTGGTTTGTAAGTGGCCGATCATATGCCATTCGGCAGCGTGACCGATGGCGGGAATCTTTTCCCGGGCTTCCTGAACGTAATTTTCACCCAGTAATGTGATGCCCGCTTCCAGAGCCTCTCGGATCCGCTCCAGGGCAACGGTTTTGCTCACCGCCATCAGTCTGACGCTTCGGGGATCGCGTCCCGAGCGCGCTGAGGCGGCTTCAATTCTTTGCCGGATTAAACTGATGTTGGAGCTAATGTCTGTTTCCATGATGTTTTACCTGAAATCAACCGCATCAATTCGTTTTAATTCTTCCAAAACTTCACAAAGCGGCAAACCGATGACATTGGTATAGGAGCCGCGGATCGCCTTGATGAAATACGCGCCCTTACCTTGGACGGCGTAACCGCCGGCCTTGTCATAGGGCTCGTCGCAGTTCACATACCAGTCCATTTCCTCGGGACTGATTTTTTTAAATCGAACGGCTGATCGGACAACTTTTGTTTTTGATATCCCGGAACCGGCTGAGACAATTGTAAAGCCGGTGAAGACGATATGCTGGCGGTTACTCAATCGCTCCAGCATTGCCCGCGCCTGGCTTTTGCTTTTGGGTTTGCCCAAAATCAGGCCGTCGATCACAACAATCGTATCTGCGCCCAGCACCAGGGCTTTCGGATGTTGATCGGCGATGACTGTCGCTTTGTCACACGAAAGCCTTCGAACGTGAGTTTGCGGGCTTTCGCCGTTAATATGTGTTTCGTCAACATGAGCCGGAATAATTTTCAACTTCAATCCCACGGAACGTAAAAGTTCTTTGCGGCGCGGCGAGGCAGAAGCTAAAATAAAGGGGGACGATAAGACAATAGTCATAATTTTTTCTTTCTCTTTTTGTTGAGGTTTTTATTCCAGATAAAAGATACCCTGTCAATTGTAAATTGCCGTTGCAACTTATGGCGACTTGGCGTAATTGAAAAAGCGAATAGCGACGGGACAATGGTTCCAAGTGGAGAAATTATGAAAAAAATATCGAGTATCTTCCTGGTGTTTATTTTTCTGGTGTTTTTGGCCGGTGGCGTCCAGGCGGCGGAAAGCGTCGTGCAATTGGCCGTGCCCGGGTGCTTTTCCTGAGGGGCAAGCCAGAGGATAGGTTCTATCCTGAACAAAATCGACGGTGTCAGAAAACATCAAACCAGACAGCCGAACATTCTGATTATCGCTTTTGATGATGAACGAACGAGCCTTGACGTCATCATTAAAGCGTTGGAAGAAGGGACTTTTTCTGTGAAGGGCAAGCCGGTATATCTGAAAGTCTTTCCGGTTGAAGATCAGAGAAGCTGAGTTTGTCCGAGGGCTTCCAGCGCGTCCACGATTTTCTTGACGTCCTGAGATTGTCCTCTCTTGCAGACCAAAAGGGCGTCTTTCGTTTCGACCACGATGACGTCTTTCATGCCCACCAACGCCACCAGTTTGCCCGGACTGTAAACCAGGGAACCTTCAGTGTCTTCAAATAAGACCATGCCGCTTCCGGTTCGTGCGTTCTTCTTATTGTCTTTATCCGAGATATCCCAAAGCGCATCCCAACTGCCCACATCGCTCCAGCCGAACTCGGCCGGAATGACGAAAACGTTTTTAGACTTTTCCATCACGCCATAATCGATGGAGATGGACTTCTGCCGCAGATAAACCCTGGATATGGTTTTGGCTTCGGAATCTGTACCCAGCGAATCTTTAATCATCATCAAACCTGAATACAGATCCGGCAAATACTGTTCGATTTCCCGCAGAATGGTTGACGCCTTCCAGACAAACATGCCGCTGTTCCAGTAAAATCTGCCGCTTTTGACGAATTTGCGGGCCAGAGCAAGATCCGGCTTTTCCCGGATTGACTTTACGCGCAGCACCTCATCGCCTCCAACGCTTCCGACCGCTTTGCCCCCTTCGAGATAGCCGAAGCCGGTGTGTGGTCCGGTGGGTTGAATGCCGATGGTGACCAGCGCGTCTTCACTTTCGGCCGCCCGGGCCGCCGTGGCGATCACAGATCTATATTTATCAGGGTTGCCGATGGCGTGATCGGAAGGCAGCACGACCATGATATCATCTTTCATTTTCTTTTGAATATGCAGCGCTGCCAGGCCGATGCAGGCAGCTGTATTGCGGCCGACGGGTTCAATGATGATATTTTTCACGGGGATTTCCGGCAGTTGTTTCATCAGTTCACGCGCATGTTTTCTACCCGTGACGATCAGGATATTTTTGGGTTTGATCAGCTCTCTGATCCGGTCAACCGTCTCTTGAATAATAGTCCGGTTGCTGACAATATCCAGCAGGTGTTTTGGTTTTTTCTCCCGACTCCTGGGCCAGAATCTTGTTCCACGTCCGCCGGCCATGATGACTGCATGCATGTGTTTTCTCCTGATGCGTTGTTATTTTTTCTGCGGCGATTCATAACAAGATGATATCGATCTATGCCGCCAGTAATTTTATTTTCAGACGGAGAGCAGTTTCTTCAGTTGTCCGACCAGAACTGGAAGATCATGCTTTACGGTGCTTTCGACAAGAGCATAGTCAATATCGAAATAGGCATGAATAATTCTGTTGCGCATACCGATAATTTGCGCCCAGGGTAGGTGTGGATTATTCTCCTTGTATCCTTTGGATAGTTGTGATGCCGCTTCACCGACTATTTCAATGGATCGGACAATAGCTTGAGAGACAAGGCGATTATGTTCAAGGGTTTCATTTTTTAGTGTGTCAAGAAAGGAAACCGCTTCTTGTGCGGCGTCAAGCATATGCTGCAGCCGCATTTTGTCATTGTACTTCATATTTTACCTCGGCCAGCCGGAGAACTTCTTCGCGAAAATATCTGCTGAGGTCTCCGGGGGTGCGCAGGTCCACTTTTCTGCCTAGTTTGTCGGTTAATTCAATTTCCAGTCCGGCCAAAGTGATTAACCCGGGGACATGATCTTCTTCAAATTCCACAAGGAGATCGATGTCGCTGTTTGGCCGCAGTTTGCCTTTGAGCGCCGAACCGAATAGCGCAAGCCTTTTAATGTGATTGCGACGGCAAAATGCTGCCATTTCTTTTTTTGAAATATGTTGTTCAATTTGAAATTTCATTTTTGACCCTGATTGTAAAATGAATATTAATTTTTCAATCCATTGCCTGTATAATACATTCCGGCTTGCAAATTCAAGCTCGAAAAGCTAAATAGGCCATCATGATGAAAATAAATTATCCTGAGATCACATTAAAAAGTGGACGGGAAGCGGCTCTCTTACGCGGTCATCCGTGGGTGTTTTCCGGCGCGATTGCCGGGATTCAGGGTCAACCGTCTGATGGCGATGTGGTGTTGGCAAAAGATTCCAGAGGCCGGATGCTGGCGCTGGGATTTTTCAATAGCCGGACGGACATATCCTTTCGTTTTTTAAGCCGGGATTGCGACAAGGCTGTTGACGCGACTTTCTGGAATGAACGCGTGCATGCAGCTTTCCGACTGCGTCAGAGGCTCATCAATGCAAAGACCAACGCCTATCGACTCATCAACGCTGAAGGCGACGGATGTCCCGGCCTGATTGTGGATGTTTATAAGGATACACTGGTCGTCTCCATCACCACCGCCGGCATGGAAAGGCAACAACAAAATATTCTGGATGCCTTGATTTTCCATTTGAAGCCAGCGAGGATTTACGAGCAGAGCGCCGGGCGGTCGCGCGGGCTGGAAGGGCTCGAAGAGCGCAAAGGGTTTATTTACGGCGAAGATCAGAGAGACGCCGTGCGGGTGCTGGAAAACGGTTATTTGTTTGACGTGGATTTTATCGGCGGGCAGAAAACGGGCTTCTTTCTGGATCAGCGCGTTAATAGAGAAAAGCTGGGCGCGCTGTCTCAGGACGCAACCGTTTTAAACTGTTTTTGCTACACCGGCGCGTTTTCAGTTTACGCTGCTGCGGGAGGGGCAAAAAAAGTTGTTTCTCTGGATATTTCCAAATCAGCCTGTGTCGCCGCGTCGGAACATATGCGTCTCAATGGCTTTCCGGTTTCGGATCATCCGGTTATCGACGCAGATGTGTTTCAGTATCTGCGCGATTTGCAGGAAAGTTTTGATCTGATCATCCTTGATCCACCCGCATTTGCGAAAACCAAACGCGATGTGACTAAAGCTTCCCGCGGCTATAAGGAAATCAACATGCAGGCGATGAAGCATCTGGTCCGAGGCGGGATGCTGGCGACATTTTCCTGCTCCAATTTTATCGAAGAAGATTTATTTTACAAAATAGTGCAGGGGGCGGCGCGCGATGCGCAGACAGACTTGCAGTTGCTGGGCAGGCTTGAGGCCGGACCGGATCATCCGCTGGGCCTGGGACATCCCGAAGGCCGCTATCTTAAAGGATTGCTGGTTAGGAAATTATAATTGTGAATTTAGCGTAGATCGAAGAGCCAACCGCCCAGATTAAAACGCCGACGGTGATTAATAGGCAGGCGTAAGCCAGCATTTTACTCCAGGCGCTTTCCGGCTTCCGGTCGTTGTAACCCATCAGATATGCTAGCAGTAGCCCCGACAGGAGCCCGCCGCCATGTGCCCAGTTATTGATGCCGCTGAAGAGGAATCCGAAGATGATCAGGCCGATCACCCAGCTCAGCGCTTGTTTGAAGATGGCCTCTCCGTAAGATCCGCCACGGCTTTTTCCGAAATAAATAATTGCGCCGATAAGTCCGCAAATGGAGGCTGACGCGCCGATTGTAAAACGGACACCGACCAGCACGGAAACGGCAAAACCGATAACGCCGGTTAGAATGTAAATATTCATGAAACGGTGGAGGCCGAATTCGCGCAGAACAAACGGTCCCAGTTGATAGAGCGCCATCATATTAAAAGCAATGTGCAGAATGCCGCCGTGCAGAAACGAAGCGGCAAAGAGGCTCCAGTAATTATGAGATAGAAAGAAAGGGATGGCGCCGCTTGCCCCTAAACTCAAGAGGCTCTGATTGGAAGGGGACAGGAAACTAAAAGGATTGCCTCCTGCAAAAATTCCGCCCAGATCCAAAAGCAAAGACAGGACAAAAAAAACAATATTGACAGCGATGATTGTTTTAACCGGTTCAAAGGCGAAAAGGATATTGCGAAGTTTTCCCGCGGTTTCATGCAAGCCGGGACGGATCAACCCGCAATAGGGACAGGTCGGTTCGTCCAAACTGATCAGTTTGCGGCAGTTGGGGCACAAGATGGAGTTTCTTTGAGCGCACATCATGAATTCCTTATGGTTTTTTAGTGGGGATTTAATTAACAACAATGGATCGCGTTGTAAAGAAAAATACGACCTTTCTTGACTCCGGCGTTTGAATATACGATATGGGATGAGATAGGATGATTATGCAGATTAAAGATCGTTTCACTCTGGAAATTGAATCCGTTGCTTTTGGCGGTCACGGTGTCGGGCGCGTGGACGGTTTTGTTATTTTTGTGCCTTTCGCTGCGCCTGAGGATGTCGTGGAAATTGAAATCGTTGAGCGCAAGAAGAAATTTGCCCGGGGGCGCTTGCTGAAAATCATCGAGCCGTCACCGAAAAGGACGGTGCCACTTTGCCGTTATTATGGCCGGTGCGGCGGCTGTTCCTATCAGCATATCGATTATGAATATCAACTGAAAATCAAGCAAAGGCAGGTTCAAGAAGCCTTTTCAAGAATCGGTGGGATGTTGCAGCCGCAGGTCAGCGAGGTCATTCCCTCCCCTCGGGTTTATGGGTATCGGGGTAAGGCTCAGCTTCATGCCGCAAAAACGGCCGGAGGTTTCCATCTGGGTTTTATGGATGTCTCCGGCGGCAAAATTGTGGATATTGAACACTGCGATATTATGGATGAAACCATCAATGAACAGATTCAACATACAAGAATAAAAGGCGATGTTTCATTCGATAACGATGATTTGATATTTTGGTCGGGACCTCCGGGCCATCCCGATGAGGCCATCGTGCGTGTGGCAAAGGGCCGGGAATTTCTTGTCCCCCGTACGGGCTTTTTTCAGGCCAATTTATATCTGACGGACCGGATGGTGGCAGAGGTTTGCAGTCTCGTCGGCGAAAAAAACAAGGGAACCATTATTGATGCCTGCTGTGGTTCCGGTCTTTTTTCGATTTTTCTGGCGCCTTATGCCCAGCGGATGGTTGGCGTCGAAATCAATGAAAAATCTGTCAAGTTTGCGCGCATAAATGCCGAGAGACACGCGATACAAAACGCGGAGTTTATCTGCGGTGATATTGAAGAGGTGCTCAAAGACCAGATACGCAAGGAGAATGCAGTCGATTTAATCATTCTTGATCCGCCGCGCACCGGTTTGAGCCCGGAGGCACTTACCGCAATTTCCAGCTTGGAATCACAGGATATTATTTATGTTTCCTGTAATCCGGCCACGCAGGCGCGGGATGTAAAGTTTCTAAACGAGCATGGCTACAATCTGCGAAGCCTTCAACCCTTGGATATGTTCGCACAAACTGAACATATCGAAACAATCGGTTTGTTGCGGCTAAGATGAACCCGTTTCGGTTGGAAGCCCTGTCCGTCAAAGTCAGGGAAGTTTTAGATTCTCCAAATACGATTTCTGAAAATATTTATGGCTTTCCAATGAAAATATTGCTATTTTCACAAGTAATTTTATTTTTGAAATTTCAGGGGGGATAAAATGGCATCAAAAAGTAAGGAAGTGCGACTCGAGCAACGCCGAGTATTA
>CAYGNV010000047.1:0-2302 GCA_964351355.1 uncultured Smithella sp. | reverse complement strand
GGATAAAATGGCATCAAAAAGTAAGGAAGTGCGACTCGAGCAACGCCGAGTATTAGAAAAGAAACTGGAACTGCGGCTCTCGAAACTAGCAGGACAAGGGGTCGCGAGCGATAAAACCAAAACTGATCCGCTGGTGAAAAATCTGAAATCGCAAATCAGGGAAACGAATGTTCGTATCGCCGCTTTTGATAAGAACAAGGTAAAGATTGAGGAATTGAAGCAGGCCAAAGAAAAGAAACTGGCGGAAAAATCCTTGCCGAAGGAAGCCAAGGCCGCGCCGGAAAAAGAATCCAAACCGAAGAAGAAGGCAGCGGCGGGTGAAAAAGAGACCAAAAAGAAACCCGCTGACGCAGCCGCAGGGGATGCTCCGAAGAAGCCCCGCAAAAAGAAAGAAGAAGCCTCGGCGGAATAATCTCCCAATAAAAAAGGCAAACTGAACTTTTCAGTTTGCCTTTTTTAATCCCGCTTAAGCGGGACGAGCGTTAATTCTCCGCAGCGAGCTCGCGAGGTGGTTGATTATTTTGGCGTCCCCACGGGGAGTCGAACCCCGGTTAAAGGCGTGAAAGGGCATCCATACCACCCCGTCAATAGAAGTCAGACGATGCAAAGTGTTTCAAATGAGCTTCGTCTTTCCCGCCCGATGTTCCTCAAGGGCGCTTTGCGCTAATCTGTCCAGTTTGCCGGTCTCACTGTCCGTTTCCAACTGACGATCCCATTCGGCAGTATCAAAATCTATAAACCAGGCGCGAAAAACGGACAGCTCGCTGGGGCTAAGCTGTTTGACGTTTTGCTCAAGCATTTCTATTTGTGACACGGTAATTCTCCTCTGTAAAATACTCTCTTATTTTCCATTAACGTAATTAATTTTAACATTTGCCCCCTGATAAAAGCAATCGTTAGAATAACCAATCATTAGGGTTATGGTGGATTGGCGGCTATCCTGCCGCAGCATTTTTTCGGTGTCCGTCGGCATACAGCCCGAACTGAACCGTGAAATCCGTCGCTTCGACGACCGGCCTGATGTTACGATGCACCTTTTCCATCTTTACAATGCCGTAACGGGCCATCGTCCTCAGTGTGCGGGAGAGATTGCTGCTGCTTCTTCCCGTCGCTTCTTCCAGCTCCTTGAGTGATTCCGGCTTCCGTTCCAGGATGGTTTTGAGCAGCAACTGATTCTCATTGCTCAGGACCTGCGCCATGGATTGCAGCGATTCAAACCAGATCTTGGGTTCATCGGACTGCGGGCGGTATTTCCCCCGGGCGATGGCCATGGATCGCTTTTTATAATCCTGATAAGAAATGATGCCGATGTGCAGCACTTTCTGGTTCATTTTTCTGCCTTTCCTTCCTGCCCCATGGTTCGTTCGACCTCGCGCCAGAAATCCTCCAGCAACTGACCGGCCGATGCGTACTCATAGGGCGATACCTTGTCGCATTTATGTTTGTGATCCCAGGTGATCTTCCTTGCGCCGTAACCCTTTTTCGCCGTCCGAACAGCATGGGCGTTGTCAAATCCGAGAACCCGCCGGTTATACCGGTCGTGAAGCGTCAGAGAATAACGGACACCGTGAGGAATATGCGGTTCCGGATTTGCACGGTACGCCTCGAATTTGGTCCAAAAACCGCTATCCATTGGAAAGATTTCACCATCCAGATGCAGCAGGGTGGCAAGGGTTTCATCCTCCATCTCTTTGAGATAGCCATTGGTCTTCATGGTTCCGTAAATTATCACCAGATGATAATTAATGCAAGGGCTTTCTAATAAGGTCTGTAGACTCAATTCCAAAATGGAGAAGAAGGCATCGCTGTCAATTCAGGCACGAGCCGGATTTCGTCCACTCCGGATATCAGTGGTCTTTGGTGAATGTCCATAGAATCAAGGAGGAGGCAACACCTTATGAAACGTCTTTGTGACAAGGCAAAGGTCAAACCTTTCGGGTTTCATGCAATCAGGCATCTGACAGCGTCAATCTTGTACAAAAAAAGTTACCCGCTGGCAATTATCCAGGCGATACTCAGGCACGCAAAACCGAACACGACGGCGCGGTATATCCACAGCCTCGGATTGGAAGAAACAAGGGGAGCACTTGAGAAAGGTCTCAAAGGTCCAGATCAGGTGATCGAGTTTTAAAAAGCAAATATTCAATAAAAAACCCCCGGAGGTGAAGTCTCCGGAGGCATTTTGTGTCCGGACTTGTGTCCGGCGGTAAAAGGTGATAGCTGTTGTTCGTAAACTATCGTATTTAGTTGGCGTCCCCACGGGGAGTCGAACCCCGGTTACAGGCGTGAAAGGCCCGTGTCC
>CAYGNV010000046.1:9410-14991 GCA_964351355.1 uncultured Smithella sp. | reverse complement strand
TGGTGGAAAAATATTCCCACGTCATGCACTTGGTCTCCAACGTGCGCGCGCAACTTGCCCGCGGCAAGGATGCGTTTGACGTGATGGTGGCCACCTTTCCGGCTGGCACGCTGAGTGGTGCCCCAAAAATCCGCGCCATGCAGATCATCGATGAACTGGAGCCCGTGCGGCGCGGCGCGTATGGCGGCGCGGTCGGCTATTTCGGCTTCAGCGGCAACATGGATTTTTGCATCACCATCCGCACCATGGTGATCCAAGGCGGCCAGATTTTCATCCAAGCTGGCGCGGGTATTGTTTATGATTCGCAAGCCGAATCGGAACATCAGGAAACCCGCAGCAAGGCGCGGGGCATGCAGCAGGCGATAAAGCTGGCCGCAGGCGGCTTTATTCTGGAGAACGGCAACTAGGAGACTAACCATGATTTTAATGATTGATAATTACGATTCTTTCACGTTTAATATCGTTCAATACCTGGGACAAATGGGAGCGGATGTCCAATCCTATCGCAACGATAAAATCACGCTCGACGGAATTAAAAAGCTCAACCCGCAGGTAGTATTTCTGTCACCCGGTCCCTGCTCGCCGCGCGAAGCGGGCATTACGGTGGATGTCGTGCGGGAATTTCATAAAACCGTGCCGATCATGGGCATCTGCCTGGGACACCAGTCCATCGGTTATGCTTTCGGCGGTGATATCGTCCGCGCCGAACGCATCATGCACGGCAAGGTCTCGCCCATCCATCACGACGGCAAAACGATTTTTGCAGGACTTCCCAATCCCTTTACCGCCGGGCGTTATCATTCGCTTGTCGTGCGGCCCGAAACATTGCCTGTCTGCCTGGAAGTAAGCGCGCAAACCGCCGAGGGCGAAATCATGGGATTGCGTCATAAAGAATATCCGGTGGAAGGCATCCAGTTTCATCCCGAATCGGTGCTGACCCCGCAGGGCAAACGGATTATACGAAACTTTTTAAAGTATTCAGGGCGAAAGGAGCGTTTATCATGATCAAGGAAGCAATTGATAAAGCCGTCAGAAAAATAGACCTGCCGGAAGTGGAAATGATGGCAGCCATGGAAGAAATAATGGCAGGTGCGGCCACGCCCGCGCAAATCGGCGCGTTCATCACCGCCTTGCGCATGAAGGGCGAAACCGTAGAAGAAGTGACGGGCGCTGCCCGCATCATGCGGCAGAAAGCCGCGCACATCAATGCCTGCGCGACCACCATTGTCGATACCTGTGGCACCGGCGGCGACAAGCTCAACACCTTTAACATTTCCACCACTACGGCTTTTGTTGTGGCGGCGGCAGGCATTGTTGTGGCCAAACACGGTAACCGGGCCGTCTCCAGCGGCTGCGGCAGCGCCGACGTGCTCGAAGCCCTGGGCGTCAATATCAGTATCGATCAGGAAATCGTGGAAGAGTGTATTCAGCAAATCGGTATCGGCTTTCTGTTTGCGCCGAAACTGCATGGCGCGATGAAATACGCCATCGGTCCGCGCCGGGAAATCGGCATCCGCACCATCTTTAATATGCTGGGACCCCTCACCAATCCAGCGGGCGCAACCGCGCAACTGCTGGGTGTTTATGATCCAAAGCTTACGGAAATGTTCGCGGACGTTTTAAAAAACATGGGCGCCAAAAGGGCGTTTGTCGTGCACGGCTCGGATGGCCTCGATGAAGTCACCATTACCGGTGAAACACGCGTGGCGGAACTCAAAGACGGCATTGTCCGTACCTACAATATCCATCCGAAGGATTACGTCGGGAAAACCTATCCGCTGGATTCTATCCGTGGCGGCGATCCGACCACGAATGCACAGATCACCCGTGATGTTTTGTCCGGCAAACTTGGTGCTTGCCGCGATGTTGTATTGATGAATGCGGCGCTGGCCATTGTGGCCGGAGAAAAAGCGGACAACATAAAAGACGGCGTTGCGCTTGCCGCCGATTGCATCGATAACGGCGCGGCAATCAAGAAACTTCAGGCGCTCATTGAGATGAGCAACAGTTGATTTGAATATGATTTTAGATAAGATTATCGAAACAAAAAAAGAGGAAGTGGCGCGGCTGAAAACGACCACATCGGTGTCCGCTTTACAAAATACCATCGCAAGCCTTTTGCCCTGCCGGGATTTCCAAACGGCCATTACCGGCAAGGACTGCGCAGTCATTGCCGAGGTGAAGTGTGCCTCGCCGTCGTGCGGCATGCTGGTTGAGTATTTCGATCCGCCCGGCATCGCGAAAACTTACGAGCAAAACGGCGCTGCGGCGATTTCAGTGCTGACCGATGAAAAATATTTTTGCGGCCATAAAACCCATTTAACACAAATCAAAAAAGGGGTCAGCATACCTGTTTTGCGTAAGGATTTTGTTATTGACCCGCTTCAGATCTATGAAACAAGGGCCATTGGCGCAGATGCCGTTTTATTGATTGTCCGGGTGCTGGGACAGAGGCTTGGGGAATTTATCGCGCTCGCCAAAGAGCTGGGCCTGAGCCCTCTCACAGAAGTCCATACCCCAAAGGAACTGGAGACGGCACTGGCTGCGGGCGCGGACGTCATCGGCATCAACAACCGCAATCTCGATACATTCGTCACCGATATCAACGTAAGCCGGATTTTAAAGCGGCAGATTCCGGCAGATAAAACGGTCGTGGCGGAAAGCGCCGTCAGAAGCCGCGCGGATATTGAATATCTGATGCAGGTTGATATTAACGCTTTTCTGATCGGCGAGGCGCTGGTTACAGCGCCGGATATCGGTAAAAAACTGCGGGAGTTTCTGGGAGAAAATCAGGAATGATTCAGGTCAAAATCTGCGGGATCACGCATCTTGATGACGCACTTTGCGCTGCCGAAAATGGCGCTGCGGCGCTGGGCTTTATCTTTTATCAGCCCTCACCCCGCCATATCGAGCCGCAAAAGGCCAGAGTGATCATTGACAAGCTGCCGCGGGATTTAGTAAAAATAGGTGTCTTTGTCAACGAAACAACCGAAGAAGTAAAGGGGATTTTTGACTATTGCGGCCTGGATATGCTGCAACTTCACGGGGATGAATCGCCTGACTCCTGCCGTCAATTTCCGGCCAATCGAGTCATCAAAGCCCTGGAATTGAAAACCGAAGAAGATATAAAAAGAGCTGCCGCTTATCCTGTTGCTGCTATTCTAGTGGACAGCCGCCACGCAGGCCTTTACGGCGGCTCAGGAAAAACATCCAACTGGGAACTGGCCGGCAGAATTTCAAGGCCGCTTATTCTTTCCGGCGGGTTAAATGAAGGCAACGTCATCGACGCACTGCAAAAAGTCAACCCTGACGCGCTGGACATTAACAGCGGAATCGAAGAACGTCCGGGCAGAAAAGATTGTGCAAAAATTGTCCGAATTATGGAGATCATCAAAAGGCAGACGAATGGAGATGATACACTTATTGTCTTTGCATCGAGGAAGAATTCATGAAAACACTACCGGATAAAAATGGGCATTTTGATATTTTTGGAGGACGCTATGCCGCTGAAACACTGATGACCGCGTTACTCGACCTGGAAGAGGCCTATGGCAAAGCCCGACAGGACAAATCCTTTGCCAGAGAATTTGACTGGTATCAGCGTGAATACGCAGGCCGTCCAACCCCTCTTTATTTCGCCGCTCGAATGACAAAGGCTTTGGCTGGCGCGAAGATTTATCTCAAGCGCGAAGATTTGAATCATACCGGCTCGCACAAAATCAACAATACGCTGGGGCAGGCTCTGCTTGCCCGAAAAATGGGCAAAAAAAAAGTTATTGCGGAGACGGGTGCGGGACAGCACGGTGTGGCCGCCGCCACCGTAGCAGCGCTTTTCGGTATGGAATGTAAAATATTCATGGGCGAGGAAGACATCCGCCGCCAAGCGCCCAATGTTTTCCGCATGAAGATTCTGGGCGCGGAAGTGGTGACGGTTAAAAGCGGCACGGCAACGCTCAAAGACGCGATGAATGAAGCAATGCGCTACTGGGTGGGAAGCGTCCGCGATACATTTTACATTATCGGCACAACCGCCGGTCCACATCCCTATCCTGTGATGGTCAGAAATTTTCAGTCGGTGATCGGGAAGGAAATTAAAAAGCAGCTAAACAAAATGGAAGGCCGAAATCCCGATGCTCTCGTAGCTTGCGTGGGTGGAGGTTCGAACGCGATGGGCGCCTTTTATGCGTTTCGCAACGAAGAGGAAGTGGCGCTGTTTGGCGTGGAAGCAGCGGGTCGCGGCTTGAATACGACAGAGCATTCCGCGAGTATTAACGGCGGGAAAGTCGGCATTCTGCACGGCAATAAAACGTATCTGTTGCAGGATGAGCATGGCCAGGTGCGCGATGCCTATTCCATTGCAGCGGGTCTGGATTATCCCGGAGTGGGACCGGAGCACGCTTATTTTGCTGCGACCAAACGCGCAACCTATGTGACGGTGACGGATACGGAAGCTGTCGAAGCGTTTTCCTTCCTGTCGCGCCAGGAAGGCATCATCCCCGCACTGGAGAGCGCGCACGCGATTGCCTACGCCATGAAAATTGCGCCCCGGATGAAGAAAAATAAGATTCTGGTGATTTGTCTTTCCGGACGAGGCGACAAAGACGCCCAGACGATTATCGAGACAATGTAGGGAACAGTTTGTAACTGTTCCCTACGAAATGAAATGAGGAAACGATGGGACGAATTGGAGAGAAGTTTAAATCTTTGCGCGCCAAAAACGAAAAGGCGCTGGTTGTTTATTTAACGGCGGGTGATCCGTCACTCGATATAACAAGGGAACTCATCTTCGGACTGGAAAAAGCGGGTATGGATATCCTGGAAATCGGCGTGCCTTTTTCCGATCCGACAGCCGACGGCCCGGTTATTCAGGCCGCCTCCCAGCGCGCACTCAAAACAGGAACTACGCTTCAGGGCGTTCTTGATCTGGTCGTCGATATTCGTCAGACCTCACAAATTCCCATCTTGCTTTTTGGTTATTTCAATCCGATTTTTGCCTATGGTGTGGAAAAGTTCTCGCATGCAGCGCAAAAAGCCGGAGTAGATGGCGTGCTGGTCGTTGACCTGCCACCGGAAGAAGCGCAGGAGCTGCGGATTTACAGCGACGCAGCAGGTATCGATTTCATCTCGCTTGTCGCGCCGACCACAGGCCGTGACCGTCTGAAAACCATCCTTCAAGGCGCTGCGGGATTTCTTTACTACATATCCATCACCGGCGTCACCGGCGCCGCCGCGCCCAAAATTGACGACATCGCGCGCGAAATTTCAAAAATCAGAAAACTCACCAAAATGCCCATTGCTGTGGGCTTCGGCATTTCCAACGCAGCCCAGGCCAAAGAAATCGCCACGCTTGCCGACGGCATCGTCATCGGCAGCGCAATAGTCAAACTGATTGATGAAAATCGAAATAACAGCGAATTGATAAAGATTGTTTCTGACTACACGAGGGAAATTAAAAGAGCGCTAAGTTGATAGTTCGGCTGAGGAGGTTAAGCTACAGCCTCCTCAGCCACGAGAAGGGGAGGGGGGAACTTTATTTATCCACTCTCTGCCACAAGGAAGCGTTGCCGTTTCCGAAACCGCC
>CAYGNV010000046.1:0-9310 GCA_964351355.1 uncultured Smithella sp. | reverse complement strand
AACTTTATTTATCCACTCTCTGCCACAAGGAAGCGTTGCCGTTTCCGAAACCGCCGCAGAGCGTGGCAACGCCGTATTTGGCGTCTTTGAAATCGGTTTTCATGATATTGTTGAGCGTGACGATAATCCGACAGCCCGACTCTCCCAAAGGATGGCCAACGGCCAAAGCGCCACCCCAAACGTTCACATTATCAAAGGGCGCGTTCTGGGCAATGCCCAATTCACGCAGACAGGCCAGCGACTGACTTCCAAAGGCTTCGTTAATCTCCCAGACACCGATATCTTTCACAGACAACCCGGCGCGTTTTAAGAGCCTCTGGGTGGCATAGATAGGACCGACACCCATGACCGTCGGATCGCATCCGACCATAGCACCGCCGGCATATTTGATATGATAGTCCAGTCCCAATTCATCGGCCTTTTCCCTGTTCATGAGGAGCAGCGCCGCCGCACCCGCCGTCAGCGGAGAAGAAACGGCAGCCGACACAACGCCGTTTTCTTTAAAAGGCGTTTTCATCGTGGCCATCTGTTCCATGGATACGTCATCGCGAATCCACTGGTCCGTCGTAACCATGAATTTTGTGCCGTCTTCCTTCTCTCCCTCAATGGGGATAATTTCTCTGGCAAAGTTGCCGTTATCCCGGGCCGCCGCCGCCTTTTTGTTACTCCAGTAAGCCATTACTTCCGCGTCTTTTCGGCTTACTTTCCATAGTTCGGCCACCTTCTCTGCGGTGTTCCCCATGGGAAGGTCTCCCATGTTGTAGCGGTCCAGAATCTTCGGAGAAATGTCCATGGCAAACATCATGGGAACCTTCTCCATATCCTCAACGCCCGAGGCGATATAGATGTCGCCATCGCCGCACATGATGGCCCGAGCCGCATGTTCCGCTGCCGCCATTCCCGATGGGCACTGCTGGTTGATACCGTTGGACGCCACCACTTCCGGGAAACCGCCGGCCAGCCAGGCCAGGCGGGCGATGTCATTCTGCATGCCCGCCTGATTGGCTGTTCCGCAGAAAACCGCTTCGACTTCTTCCGGTTTTACCTTGGGGTTCCGCTCAAAAAGGGCTTTATAGATATTGATTAGCAATTGTTCCGGTCGGACATTCCTAAACCAGCCCTTTTCCTTGTGTGCCCGCGCGTTGGCGCTCCGTACCCCATCAATTATTACGCATTCTTTCATTTAAACTGTCTCCTTTCGTTATGGATGTGTTGTTCTAAATATTAACCTGCCACCTATGACTGTACCACTCTTCTTTATAAATCAAAAGTACATATCAGCCGGATGACCCGTTATTTCCGGGCCGGTTTCCTCCGGGCGGTTGCTCCGGCCATACAGGCGTTTTTCCCTTCAGTCCCGCATTTACACATATCAATATCTCGTGTCGGGATAAGCTCCAGATCGGCAATCATCTCGTGGTCCAGTGAGCTGTCGCGGCCGGTAGTGGTGAGATAGTTGCCCGTCATGAGAGAATTCGCCCCGGCGATAATACCCAGCGGCAGAAGCTGTCGCAGATTCTTTTCTTTGCCGCCGCACAATTTGATGTCCTTATCCGGGAGCATGAAGCGGAAAACCGCGATGGTCATGAGAATTTCCATGGGCGGCAGCGGATGCATGTGGTCCAGCGGCGTGCCTTTGATCGGATTAAGGATATTGATCGGAATCGAATCGACATTCAGCTTGCGCAGTGTTGCGGCAAGCTCGATGCGGTGTGTGATGCTTTCGCCCATGCCGAAAAGCGCGCCCGCGCAAACCGATAAACCGGCAGCTTTGGCGGCGCTAATCGTTTCCACATCCTCTTCATAGTCGTGTGTCGTGCAGATGTTTTTAAAATAGCTGCGGGCCGTCTCCAGGTTGTGATGATAGCGGTAAAGGCCTGCGTCTTTAAGCTCGCGGGCTTTTGCCGAATCGATGATGCCCAGAGACGCGCAGGGATGTATCCCGATTTTGTTCATGCCGCGAACGGCTTTGAAAATTTCCACCCATTCTTTTTTGGCTTTCACACTCTTGCCGCTGGTGACAATGCCGAAAAACTCCGCCCCGTCTCTCTTGGCCTGGCCGGCTTCAGCGATGATTTGTCCGGCCGACTTCAGCGGATAGGAGGGAACATCGGTGGAATAGTGAGATGATTGCGCGCAGAATTTGCAGTCTTCGGAACAACGGCCTGATTTGGCGTTGGTGATGCCGCATAAAATAATGTGCTTTCCCTTAAAGTGTTCGCGGATTTCGGAGGCCGCAGCCAAAACGCGATACGGAACGCCGGACCCTTCAATAAAAAGCTCCAGGGCGTGCGCGGCGCCGATGCCTTTTCCTTTAATGGCTCTATTCTTCAGATTATCGATCAAATCCATGGTCTTTTTTCCTGTCTTTTGTTCTCGGGCGGTTTATAGATAAGCAAATATTGGCCCGTCAATATCACAGTTTTAGATAAAAAAGAACAGGTAGGAGAAAATAATGCGTGGATAAAGATATTACCGCCTGGCGGCTGATACTTTCTTTCGTTGCTATGCGCATCGTTTTTTGATATGGCATCGCAAATTGATTAGCGGGGTGCAGGCGTATGAGCAGAGGAATCTTCATTATCGGGACGGATACGGAGGTCGGCAAAACGGTGGTTTCGGCCGGACTGATGTATCTGCTTTTGAAAAACGGTTTTAACGCGGTCTATTTCAAGCCGGTGGTGAGCGGGGAGATCGATCTCCAGGGCGTTTCCGTCCCGGCGGATGCTGCATTTGTCTGCGCTGTGTCGGGGTTGAACGAAGATATAGAGAAAATGACGCCGTTTTCGTTTGCAGACGCCGTTGCGCCTCATCTGGCCGCGCGCCTGGAACATCGCACGATTGATACGGCCGTCATTCAAAAAAGTTTGAACGCTTTAAAGAACCGCTACGATGTGATTATAGGGGAGGGCGCGGGAGGTCTGGCCGTACCGCTCAACGATGAGGGCTATATGCAGCATGAACTCATTCGCGAACTTGGTTTTTCCTGCCTGTTGGTTGCGCGCGCCGGACTTGGCACAATCAATCACACGCTGTTGACGCTCCGCGTTGCGAAAAGCGTCGGGTTGACCATCAAAGGAATCATCATCAGCGGCGTGGGACAGACACTGATCGAACAGGACAATGTCGTGATGATCAAAAAACTCTCCGGTGTGAACGCCGTTTTTACTCTGCCCACTGTTGTTGGAGTGGGTACCGAAAAAATGCACACGGGAAACCTCAGAGACGTGTTTGAACAAACCATCAACATTGACGACATCGTGGGTTTGCTGGAAATCGTGTAAAAGCCGTCAGGAAATCATGTTTAACGAAAAACTTCAGCAAATCAAGGCCGGCGGTTTTTATAGGCATTTGAAATATCTGCAATCGCCGCAGGGCGCGCATGTGAGGATAGCGGGCGAAGATTTTCTGATGCTGTCTTCCAACAGCTATCTGGGGCTGTGCACGGATGACCGCCTCACACAGGCCGCGTGCGATGCCATTAAACAGTACGGCGCAGGCTCTGGCGGTTCACGCCTGACCACAGGCAGTTACGACATCCATAAAAAACTTGAAGAGGAAATCGCCGCCTTTAAAGGAACCGATGCGGCGCTGGTATTCAATACCGGCTATATGGCCAACGTCGGTGCGATTTCGGCCATTGCCGATAAAAACTGGGTGATTTTTTCCGACCGGCTTAATCATGCCAGCATTATTGATGGTTGTCGTTTGAGTGGCGCTGAGATTATCGTTTACGAGCATTGCGATCCGGCGGATCTCGAAAGCAAGATCACGCAACATCCGGGCAGGCAGGGTTTGATTATTACCGATGGGCTTTTCAGCGTCGATGGCGACATCGCACCGCTGCCTCAAATAGCAGAAATTGCCCGACGGCATGGATTACTGCTGATGGTGGACGATGCGCACGCTACGGGCGTTTTGGGAAATAACGGCGGCGGCACTGCGGAGTATTTCGGTCTGCAAGGCGGCATAGATATTTCAATGGGAACATTCAGCAAGGCTCTGGCTTCGGAAGGTGGATTTGTGGCCGGCAAACGCGCTTTGATCGATTACCTGACCAATACGGCCCGCAGTTTCATTTTTTCAACCGCTTTATCGCCCGCAACCGTTGCCGTATCGCTTGCGGCGCTCGATATTGTGCGGACGGAACCCTTGTTGCGCAAGACTTTGCTTGCCCATTGTGCCTGGTTCAGAGAAAAACTCCGTGCCGCCGGTTTCGCTGTGCAGGATCATCCGACGCCGATCATTTCCGTTGTTCTGGGCCGGCCCGACGTAGCGGTTGATTTCAGTGATCGCTTAATGGAAAGGCGAATTTTTGTTTCCGCCATCCGTCCGCCGACCGTGCCTGCGGGCGCGAGCCGTCTGCGGATCAACCTGATGGCCACACATACGAAAGATGATCTGACGCAGGCGCTTAGCTGCATGGAGGATATTGGACGAGAACTGGGCATCATTAAAACGTAAAGAATAAGGCGTTAGGAGTAAGGCGTGAATAGTTTTCAGAAAAGAGATTTGCAATATATCTGGCATCCCTGTTCGCAGATGAAGGACTACGAGGATTTTCCACCAATTGTCATTGAGCGGGGGAAGGGCGCTTATCTATACGATATGGACGGGAAGAGCTATCTGGACGCCATGTCGTCCTGGTGGGTGAATCTTTTCGGCCACGCCAACGACCGCATCAATCGCGCGCTTTACGAGCAGGCTCAAAAACTCGAACACGTTATCTTTGCCAACTTCTCTCACGAGCCCGCCATAGAGCTGGCGGAGGAAATAGTCCGCATCACGCCGGATGGTCTCCGTAAAGTGTTTTTTGTCGATAACGGGTCATCGGCGGTGGAGGCGGCCCTTAAAATGAGTTTTCATTATCACCAGCAGATCGGACGTCCGCGAAAAACCCGGTTTGCGGCGATTACGGACGGCTATCACGGCGAAACGATGGGCGCCCTTGCCGTCGGCGATCTTGATCTGTACAGTAAAATTTACAAACCATTGCTGATGAACACCTTCAAGGCGGCAGGCCCCGACTGTTACCGCTGCCCCTATGATAAAGAGCGCGCAACCTGCGACGCCGAGTGTTTTGAATCAATGGAAAAGATTGTTCTGGAAAACCACGAAGAAATCTGCGCTGTGATCATCGAGCCGCTCGTCCAGTGCGCGGCGGGCATGAAAATCTATCCACCGGTGTATCTGAAAAAATTGCGGGAGCTTTGCACAAAATACAACATTCATTTCATCGCCGATGAAATCGCCGTGGGGTTCGGCAGGACGGGAAAAATGTTTGCCTGCGAACACGCGGGTATCAGCCCCGACATGATGTGTCTATCCAAAGGCATTACGGCAGGCTACCTGCCCCTGTCGCTTGTGGTGACCACGGATGAGATTTATGATGCTTTTTACGCCGATTATACGGAGCTCAAGGCTTTTATGCACTCGCACAGCTATACCGGCAACGCGCTGGCCTGCGCTGTGGCGTGCGAATCGCTGCGCATTTTCCGCGATGATGACGTTTTGGCCAGAAACGAAATCAAGGCCAAAATGATTTTCCAAAAAGCGAAGAAATTATTTGACGGCCATCCGTATGTGGGTGAATACCGACAGCTCGGAATGATCGGCGCGCTCGAACTGGTGGCCGACCGCAAAACGAAGGAGGCTTTTGACTGGCAAAAGCGCGTCGGCTATCGTGTTTACCGCATCGCGCTCACAAAAGGCGTCCTGCTTCGGCCGATGGTCAATGCCATCTATTTCATGCCGCCTTACGTCGTGGAAGAAGAAGATATTGAAAAAATGGTCAGCGTGGCGTTGGAATCCATCAATCAGTATTTTGAATTGTAGGGGCACGACGAGTGGCCTCGCGTGCTCCTATCCCGGGTCGAACATAGAACAAGGGGGTGAACAATGGAACAAGGGGTCTTGCCACCCTTCAGTGGTGGTTGCAACCCCTTGTTCTAAAAAGGCGCGCTGTGCCCCTGACCCTGCCAAGACAGGAATCTTAAAAATGATTCGATTCGATATCTTAAGCGGATGCGTAAGAAAAACTTGACATTCTGCAACTTGACACTAGAATAAAGCATATTTTTAAAAAGATTTTGATTTGCAAACCGTCTGCCGCAATGATTGAACGGATGGAGGAGGGAATAAAACATGAAAAGAGTATTGCTGTTTATCGGGACCAATATCGCCGTGATTTTGGTTTTAAGTATTGTGGTGAAGTTTCTCGGAGTGGACCGGTTTCTCTATACCAACGGAATCAACTACATGAGTCTGCTGGTTTTTGCCGGTATCTTCGGGTTTGGCGGTTCGTTCATTTCACTGGCGATTTCCAAGTGGATGGCCAAGCGGAGCACCGGCGCTCAGGTGATCATGCAACCCCGTTCCGACATGGAAATCTGGCTGATGAACACGGTGCAAAAGCAGGCCACTCAGGCGGGTATCGGCATGCCGGAAGTTGCTGTTTTTGAATCGGATTCGCCAAATGCCTTTGCCACCGGCATGAATAAAAACAACGCCCTGGTCGCGGTCAGCACCGGTCTTTTGCGAAAAATGAAGCGCGATGAAGTCGAAGCGGTGCTGGGTCACGAAATCAGCCACGTCGCCAACGGCGATATGATCACGCTCAGCCTGATTCAGGGCATCGTAAATACGTTTGTCATCTTTATATCCCGGATTGTCGGGTATTTTGTGGATCGCGTGATTTTGAAAAATGAAGAAGGCCACGGGGTGGGTTTTTTCATTACCACGATTGTTGCCCAGATCGTTTTCGGTATCCTGGCCAGCGTTATTGTGATGTGGTTCAGCCGTCAGAGGGAATACGTGGCGGACGCGGGTGGTGCGAATCTGGCGGGCACAGGCAGCATGATTGCCGCGCTGGAAAGCCTGCAGCGCAGTGCTCACGAGCCCCTGCCGGATCAGATGACCGCTTTCGGAATCAGCGGCAAACCGTCAAAGCACGGGTTGAAGCTGCTTTTTATGACCCATCCCCCACTGGAAGACCGCATCGAAGCGTTGAAACGGTCGGTAGGCAGATAGGTGATTGAGGAATTTTTTACACATGATTGCGCAATTGCAGCTCCAGCGGGTGTGGATTCAGATAAATTTGCTCCCGGAGATAAGGCTGATCATATTTGCGCACATAATGGCTGATCAGGGTCAGAGGAACGATCAAGGGAAGAAAGCCCTTTTGATAGTTATCGATAATCTCCAGTAACTCTTTTTTTTCATCAGCGGACAGTTGTTCTTTAAAATATCCCATCATGTGCTGTAATACATTCACGTTTTTTTTCGGCGTGGTTTTCAGTTTCACCGCTTCCATCAGCAGCGCCTCATATTGCAAAAAAAAGTCTTGCATGCTGAGGCTTTTTTGCGAGGCGACCAATTTTCCCATTGCCTGATATAGTTTGGTGCTGTGCGATAAAAGCAATAATTTGTGGCGGGTATGAAAGTCCACCAGAGCGCCCCGGCTGGATTTCACGTTTCGAATTTCCCGCCACCGTTTGAGGGTGAAAATTCTTTCAATGAAATTTTCACGAAGGTCTGTGTCGTGCAGCCGACCCTCCTCTTCCACCGGCAGGAGGGGATAATGCTCCATGAAAATCCCGGCGAATATTCCCACGCCCGTCTTGGCGGGCATGCCTTTATCGTCATAGACTTTTACTCTTTCCATCCCGCTGGACGGTGAATCGCTTTTGAAAATAAAACCGCAAAGATTTTCCGCCACAAGCTCGGCCACCCGCATTTTTGCCCAGCGGACCATCATGTCCGTTTTATCCTCCCGGGTGCGACGGGTTACCAGACGCGGAGCATCCATTTTTCCTTCCAGCCGCATGGCTTCTCTGGGAATTCCCATGCCGCATTCAACTTCCGGGCAGATCGGCACATACTCCACATACTGTCCCAGGGTATCGCGAAGAAAACGGTCAAGCTTATGTCCACCGTCATAACGGACAGAATTACCCAGAAGACATGAACTGATGCCGATTTTTATTTTTCCCATGGCGTTTCCTCCTTACCTCCGGAATGTAGCAGTGGATAAATTTTATGTCAATAAATCAAAAACATTGTATCGGAAAAAACCTGCTCGCGAGGCACAAAGTTTGTCCGGTTTGGCAAAAAAACTTCACAAAACTCATCCGATCGTGTAACATCACGCCAAATTTCCACATAAGGCATTGACGGTTTGTCTATCCGGATCCCGCTTTATATTGAAACAGGAGTAAGCAGGTAATATTTGAAAACAAAGCATTCCGAGGAATGCGTATCATGCAGAAGACGACGATTTTCTAAAACACTTTTAATGCTACAGGGTTGTTGTGCAGGATATCATGTTGAATGACACGTCAAGTTTCTTTTATTACATTGTGGTTTTCGCCATTTACTGCTTTATGGGATGGGTGCTGGAGGTTATTTACCGGTCCAACGCCCAGCGGAAGTTTGTCAATGCAGGTTTCCTGTTTGGTCCTTTCCTCCCTATTTACGGCCTGGGCGCTTTCGTGATCATTGTCATGCAGCATTTTTTTCAAGACTGGCCTCTTGTGCCGCGAATGATCGGTTTTGGTCTGGCCCTTACCTTTATGGAATACATGATCGGGCTTTTTTCCGAAAAGATATTTAAGCTGACGCTCTGGGACTACTCGGAAACCCGGTTCAATCTTCATGGCCACGTCTGCCTGCACTTTTCAATCATCTGGACAGTGCTGGCATTCGCCTTCGTAACTTTTGTTCATCCGGAAATATTTCAACGGGTGGTGTTGCTCGATGAAGGCTTTGCCAAAACGGTGGCGATCGCTTTCGTGATCTATTTCTGTATCGACTATGCTTTTTCCGTGATGTCCCTTGCCGCTTTCCGGAGGGGCATCGCCTACCTTTATGAGGAATACTTCAACCTAAGCAGTACCGAAATTGAAAATAATTTAAAATCATTTCAGCGGTTGCGCGACGCATTTCCTGACCTGAATAAGTACATTAACCAAAGCATCAACAAAAAAATCAGAGCTAGGCTTAATTCTTTTTTAAAGTCCGTCCAGGATAAAATCATTCTGGAGCTGGCGGGCCGAACGCCGTTTGAAAAAGAATACTACGAAACCGTGCAGGACATTCTCCAGCATCAAGAGTTTTTAAAACTCAAAGATTATTTTCATCACAATTCTTCTATTTACGCCCACGTCCATGACGTGGCCTATTTTTCCTATCGGATCTGCAAATATTTTAAATTAGATTACCGCTCCGCGGCCAGGGGCGCACTGTTGCATGATTTCTTTCTTTACGACTGGCGCCATCATGATGTGCCGGATCTGCCCCGGAAAAAATTTCA
>CAYGNV010000045.1:4619-15102 GCA_964351355.1 uncultured Smithella sp. | reverse complement strand
ATTTTTTTTACGTTCGGGATATTGGAAATCGGCTTAAGGTATGTTCCTTCAAACCTGCAACAGGAAGCGCCTCTATGGATTCCCTATGAGCAAAAAATGATGAATGCCAGAATCAATGAAGCCCATAATACAAGATCAAAACTAAATCGTTACGGGTTTAACGATCAGGAATACGCAATTCGCAAAGCCCCTGGGTTAACCCGTATCGCTGTTTTGGGGGATTCATTTATCTGGGGCGTTGGCGTCGAGAACCAGGTGATCTGGACGAATAAATTGGCGCGTCTGCTCAACCAGAACGGCGTTAAGTCTGAAATTCTCAATTGGGGAAAACCGGGCTGGTCCACGCTTGACGAATACCGTTTTCTGAAGTCAGATGGCAGCCACTATGATTTCGATCTTCTGCTGGTAGGATTTGTGATAAACGACCCGGTTATGGACGAAAGCAACATAAAACGTTTTATTTATACCGGTGGAATCATTGACAGGCTCCTTGTCCAGCCGGTCAGCCGGTATTTATTCCCCAACGCCATCAGTTTGGCTGTCGATTTGGTCAATAGTTTTTTTGATTCATTCTTTGACTATGGATATCCCAAATGGCTGAACAAAGTTTATACGGAAGATAATCTGAAACAATATCAGGCGCTGTTGAAGGAAATATCTGAATATTGCCAGGCTCGCCATATCCGGATGCTCTTTGTGATGACCCCTGAAAACCACCATTCCTGGTTACAACAGCGGTTTGAAAAAATTATTCCGTTGCTGAAAAATGCCAGGATTGACTATCTGAATTTGTATCCGGCCGTCCATCAAGAGCTTCATCATATTCCCAATCGTAAATTATGGGCAAATCCGGGAGACGGACACCCGGGGGACAGGGTAACGGATGTCTATGCGCGACATACGTATCGGTATTTGATGGATCAAGGCTATATTAAACCTTCCACCCAAAAATAAAGGATGAAAGTTTCAAGACTTTCATAAGGACCCTATGCCGAACTATTATCTTGGAATATCCGCTTTTTATCATGACAGTGCCGCCGCGCTGATCAGCGAAAATGATATCATTGCCGCGGCCCACGAGGAACGATTTACACGCCTGAAACACGACCAATCTTTCCCGGCACATGCCGTCCGTTATGTTCTGAATGAAGCCGGCCTGGGAATAGAAGATCTTACCGCCATCGCGTTTTATGACAAGCCGTTTTTGAAATTTGAACGCCTGTTGGAAACGTATCATGCCTTTGCCCCGAAGGGATTTCAAAGTTTTCTTTCGGCCATGCCGATCTGGATCAAAGAAAAACTGTATATGCGGAACCTCTTATGGAATGAGCTGAAAACGATTCATGGCCAACCCTTTGATCATAAACCGCCACTGCTTTTTCCGGAACACCACCTCTCCCATGCAGCCAGCGCATTTTACCCATCTCCGTTTGACGAGGCTGCCATTTTGACGATAGACGGCGTCGGTGAATGGGCTACAACCACCATCGGTTTTGGCCGCCAAAACACCATTGAAATCCTGCGCGAATTAACCTTTCCCCATTCCATTGGATTGCTCTATTCCGCCTTTACCTACTACTGCGGCTTTAAGGTCAACAGTGGCGAATACAAGCTGATGGGTCTTGCGCCTTACGGGATTCGAAATACCAGTCAATTTAAGCGGTACAAGAACGGCATCCTCGATGAACTGTTGGATATTCGGGAAGATGGTTCTGTTCTGCTGAATATGGACTATTTTGATTTTGCGACGGGCTTAAGAATGTGCAACGACAAGCGCTGGGAAGCCCTTTTTGGAATCCCTCGGCGGGAATCGGAAAGTGACTTGACGCAGCCCTATATGGACTTAGCCCTGGCCATTCAGGAGGTCACGGAAGAGGTGGTTGTAAAGCTTGCCCGGACGGCAAAGCAATTGACCGGAAGCAACCGTCTGGTCCTGGCCGGAGGGGTTGCTCTGAACTGTGTGGCCAATGCGAAAATAGAGGGCGCGGGAATATTTGACGCAATATGGATACAGCCTGCCGCCGGCGATGCCGGCGGTGCGCTGGGCGCCGCCCTGGCAGCCCGTCATATCTGGAAAGGAGAGGCAAGAACCCGTTCAGATCACGATTCGGACGCGATGAAAGGCGCCTATCTCGGACCTGACTATGTACAAGGGGATATCGATAGACTGAAAAATAAATTTCAGGCAACGTGGAGGCGGTATCCGGAATTTGATCTGCTGTGCGCGGATACAGCCAGACTGCTGGCGGAAGGAAATGTCATCGGGTGGTTTCAGGGACGGATGGAATGGGGGCCGCGGGCCTTGGGAAACCGCAGTATTCTGGCTGATCCCCGAAATCCGGAAATGCAGAAGCGGTTGAATCTTAAAATAAAATTTCGGGAGAGTTTCCGGCCTTTTGCGCCATCGGTTCTTTCGGAAGATGTCCGAGAATACTTTGATATCGAAACCGCATCTCCCTACATGCTTCTGGTAGCGCCTGTAACCGATCGACACAGAAAAGCCGCTCTGCCGAACGACCCCGCAGATATCCGTGACAGACTCTATCGGTTGCGATCGGATATCCCGGCCGTGACCCACATGGATTTTTCCGCCAGGATTCAAACCGTTCATCAAGAGACCAATGAACGGTATTGGAAGCTGATCCGCGCATTTAAGCAACAGACAGGGTGTGGTCTTGTGGTCAATACCAGCTTTAATGTGCGGGGAGAACCGATCGTCTGTTCTCCTCAGGATGCCTATCAGTGTTTTATGCGAACCGATATGGATTGGCTGGTGATCAACGATTGTCTGTTTGAAAAATCGAGCCAGCCGAAATGGGAAGAGACACGGGAATGGCGGCAAGAGTTCCAGCTGGATTGATGGTCCTTGCAAGATGAAGGGAATCTTCAACCGATTCCAATAAAAAACTTTGTCTGCCTTGCCATAGGTTTATGGTCGTGCCCTGACTATTCACTTATCCATTGCACTTTCCCAATGCCGTCAGTCATAGATAAAATGATGTTCATCGAAGACCCGTGAGTTGTGCGGGATAGAGCAGGGCATTGGCGCAGCGCCTCACATCCTGTGGTAAGTTTTATGATAAAATCTCCTTGACAAACAAGGCCCGCCTTCGTATGCTCCTCCTGCAGAAAAATAAGTTTTTATCAAAAAAACCATACCTTTAAAACATGGTGCAATCTTTCGTCTATCAGAAACAAAGGAGCTTGAGCATGGGACAGGAAATTAATTTCTATGAGGTGATAAAGGGCATTTTATCGGAACGCCTCAAACCGCCGTATGCAAAAAAAGAGATCAAAGCAACCATAATGGAGGCCATTGGGGAAAACGATTACATCTCCGCAGTCACGGCTTATTTATGGGGCGCCTATAACAATTTCGATCCAGCTGCCAAAATAGCGTTCAAAGAAGTATTTTCTAACGACTTAAAAATGCAAAATTCATCGGCGTTTTATTTTTTTTCTTTCTATTTTCTGAATGATTTTAAAAGAACTGGTTTCGACCGCCGCGCCGAGAGCGATCGAAGGGACTCCTATTCATTGGATTTCTTCAGCGAGGAAATCATTGAAAGGCGTCAGGGGGGAGATAGACGGAAGAAGCAGGAGACGCGGTTAAATTGGACCAGGGTTACAAAATGGGTCAGCGTACCGTTTAATGCGGAGGAGAGCATCCGGGGAGAAGATCAGACAGATTCGCCCGTTGAAAATAAATTACGGCGGCTTGACGATCATGTTGCAGGCGAGATATGCCTTAGCTCCAATATGGATATCCGGAGCTTAAATGGTATATTATCTGCTCTCATAATCTACTTTGATTTATACATCAAACAGGGACGAACAGAGTGGTTGCGCAGCCTGGACGAAGAAATATTTGCACGCGCCAAGAATGTGATGAGCAAGCTCACTGAAAAATAAACAGTTTAGGTGGTGATTTACGATGGAAGGGAAAAAAGCGCTTCTGGCCAATATTTTGCACAACTCCAATCTCGTCAACCTGTTCAAGCGTCTGCCGATGAGAAACAAGCTGATTATTCTAAATTATCATCGTATCCGACCGAGTGATTTTCTGTTTTACACGGATTTTTACGACGGGGTCTATGGGTTAAATTCAGATGAATTTGCCAGGCAAGTCAAGTGGCTGAAAAACAATACGCTTGTATTGTCTGAAAAAGACCTTCTTGACCATTACAAGGATGGGAGATTTTTTCCTCCAAAGACATCCGCGCCCTGTGTGGTGATAACGTTCGATGACGGGTATCGTGACAATTATACCCTCGCCTATCCAATATTAAAACACTATGATGTTCCCGCCATTCTGTTTGTAGCGACTCAGATGGTTAAAACCCGGCAAATGTCCTGGTGGGACATCATTGCTTATCTCATCAAACGCTGTGAAAAACCTTTCATCAGTTTCGGCGGCCGACAATTTCCGATGGGTGATCAGAAAAAGGATGCCATCGCCTTTTTTCTGCTCATGATGAGACAGGAGCAGTATGAGCATACCAAGTACCTGATGCCGGAACTTTCTGAAGCCTGCGAGGTTGCCTTTCCGGCCCCAGAGGTGCAGGATAAGGAAATTCTCACCTGGGAAGAAATTCGGGAAATGGCGCAACATCAGATCGCCATTGGGTCTCACACCCATTCCCATCGGGTGTTATCCACGATCAACCCCAGTTCTCAAAAAGAAGAAATGATATTATCCAAACTGATTATTGAAGAGAATATCGGACAGCCGGTTCTGAGCATCTCCTATCCGGTTGGCGAACTCATTTATATCACGGAGGAAACACCAAGAATAGCAGCTTCTTCCGGATATTTGCTCGGATTTACCACCAATACCGGCGTCAATGACTGGCAGAGCATTCAGCCCTACGGTATCAAGCGGACCGCACGTCTGCTGGAAAAAGTCGCTACCGTATCGCTGCTGACGGTTTTGCCGGGGCTGTTCTCCTGGGATTCGGCAGCTTCCCAACAGATAAAGATGATGAAAGCGCACCCAACCTATGCGGATGCTTTCTACCGGTTGGGGGTCATTCATCTGGGCCAGGGCAAAATCGAGCAGGCTATCAGCAGCTTTCAGAAAGCGGTCGATGCCAATTCCGATTATACAGAGGCGCGAATCAAGCTGGGAGTCAGCCAGGGATTTGCCGGTCAGTATGAGGAAGCTGAAAGAAACCTGTTGTATATCCTGAATAAAAAACCGGCGTTTGCAGATGTTTATTATTATCTGGGGATCATCCACGCCTGCAATAAGCAAACCCTCAAGGCAATCGAGCAACTGGAAAAGGCCATCACGATTAATCCGGGGTATAACGATGCTATTTTGAAATTAGGCGTTCTCTATTGCCAGCAAAAGCAATACGACCTTGCCCTGAGCATGCTTCAACGTGCCAGCCTGTTAGACCCGTCAGACAAAGATTTGCTGGCTCTGATTGAAGCCGGACAAGATATTATTGCAATGTATGGCCATGAATCTACGAAGATACTCCCCTTGTTTTCTTCCTACATTGGCAATAGTGATCAGATTGATGAACTCGTCAAGGGATTTATAACACATCTGAGCATCAGTCCGAACTTGAATGATATTATGACTATTGTTGAAAAAGGAACATTCCCCAGAGAAAACATGGAAGCGCTGGTGCTGCTGTTTAAAGATTACAAAGCCATGTTCCCCGAATACTCGGATGTTCACTATATTCTGGGGATTCTGTATAAAAAGCTCGATCAGATCAAGGATGCAGAAATGTGCTTTGAGGAAGCGGTCAGATTGAATCCGAATTATATAAAAGCCAGGCTGAATCTGTTTAATCTTTTAAAAGAACAGGACAGATTTACAGAAGCGATTGGACATGGATACGCTCTGGAGCGATTCAATTTGCTCTATCCCGACTTGTATTGCGGGCTGGCGGAAACATCTCTGGGACTCGGCAGATATTCAGACGCAGAACAATTTGCCCAAAAGGCCATTTCAATCAGTCCGGTTTATCAAAGGGTGCAACAGGTATTTGAGAAACTTCGCAAAAGCCATGATGTGGTGTGAAATATCATAGAGACATCCATGAAAAAATTCCTTTTAATAAGCCATTATTGCTATTTACGGAGGTGTCATGTCCGAGCTGATTGAATCTCCGAAAAGATTCACGATCCTCCTTGTAGATGACTCATCATGAGATTAAACAGAAGCGCAGGAGCGTGTGCTAAAGTTGAGTGAACAAGGACAAAATAATTTATGTTCGAAAACGTCAAGCATTATGAGAGGTCGGATATCGGCCTTCAAAGACGCAACAACGAGGATAGTTTTTTAATTGTTGATCAGCACTGTAATCATTACGATCTGCAAAAGAAGGGCATGTTTTTTGTGATTGCTGACGGGATGGGGGGACATGCGGCTGGGGAAATTGCCAGCAGAATGGCCTGCGAGGAAACCGTTGCGGCATACTATCATGATGATGGCCCGTTTCAGAATATCGGAGATGACAGCGAATCGAAAATCCAGAAGCTGGAGAAGGCGGTTTGGTCGGCGCATAATCGGATTATCAATGCCGCAAGGGAGAAGAAAGAATTGCGCGGGATGGGGACAACCCTGTCCGCGTTGGTGCTCACAGATAATAAAGCGCTCATCGCGCATATTGGGGACAGTCGGATCTACCGCTGCCGGAAAAATTCGTGTGAAAGAATGACGGTTGATCATACGAAAAATCAAGCCTTGATCGACCTGGGTCAAATCCGTCCGGATCATGAAAGCAGCCTTTACTACGGGTATATGTTAACGCAAGCCCTGGGGGGCTATGATGATTTGGCTGAAGTATTTACGAGGGTGGAGAGTGTCGAGCGCGGGGATGTGTTCCTTCTCTGTACGGATGGATTTCATGATATTGTAACAGATCATGAAATCGAGAAGATACTTTCAGCAAATGCGCCGCCCCGGACAACTTGCGACGAGCTGGTGCAGGCAGCCATCCGGAACGGCGGGAATGACGACGTAACCGTTATTGTTGTCCATCTATAATTCTCTTAGGGGCCGTTAAGAAATAGCTGTTACATTTCTATCCATTACGTTACGGCCCCTTATGCCGGTTATGATATTAAAATGTTACAGTTATTATTGAACGACGGCTTACGGCGTGGAGAGCTCTACGATGATGCCGTCCAACAGGGCGGAAATGACAGAGAGGTCCGAATCCCTGTCAAGGTGAGGCAGGATATCCGGCTCGGGCAGTTCGCCTTTTATTTCCTTGTCCAGAACCTTACAGAATACAAGCATAATTTTATTATCAAACTGACTTTCCAGGTTTTTTCTTAATTCGCCAAGCGCAGACTGCACGTCCATTTTTTCCCTGTAAGGCCTTTGAGACGTCATCGCATCGAACGAATCGGCAAGGGTGAGTATCCTGACCCCGTCGCTCAGCGATTCATGGGCGAGCGCATCGGGATACCCGCCTCCGTCAAGACGTTCGTGGTGGTGCCAGACGATATCCTCGACGTTTTTCCACGGGAATTTTATCTTCGCCGTGATATTGTGGGACAAGGCCGAGTGTTTTCTTATTTCTGCGCGTTCTTCCGGGGTAAAAGGGGTTACCTTGTTCAACAGGGTGTTACTGATCGCCAACTTGCCGACATCGTGCAGGTACCCCGCCACGTACATGCCTTCTACCTCATGCTCGTCCCATCCGAGTTCGCGTGCAATAGCGGCTGAATACTTCGCGACCCGGTGGGAATGGTTTTTCGTATAGGCGTCTTTTGCATCAATCGCTGCGGCAAAGGCCTGGAGCGTGCCGTGGTAGATATGCCTCATCTCTTCATAGAGTCTCCGGTTTTCTTCGAGCTTGACCGAAATGTCCATGAAAAGAGAGTGGTTGTTCAACGCGATTGCAATCTGGTTTGCAATGACGTTGAGAAGTTCAAGGTCTTCCAGTGTATAAGGGCCGACGGTTAACTTGCCGCTTAGAAGGAGAGCGCCGATAAACTCGTCCCTTACCCACAGGGGAGTCAGAATTTCTGCTCCGGCAACTGCCAGGACGGAGTCGTCTCCGATGAGGTAATGCTCGTTTCTGCCGAGCGACATCAGTTCCTCGGGATTGAGCCGGTTCAGGTCAGCCGGGGCAAAACCCTTTTGCGTCAAAGTATTCAGCTTGTTTGTGGGTTTGTCATAAAAGAGGAGCGCGCCCTTATTTACCGGAAATGTACCGGTGATTACATAAAGCACCGACTTAATCTTTTCATGGAAATCGTTTTCAGAGGTGATTGCCTGTCCCAGGTCTGCCAGGGCAGATATGTTATACAGCGCCTTTTTAAGTTCCGTGCTCATAATTTCCCGGTTTTAAGGTATTTTAATGCATCACTTTCGACTGGGAAAACCAGCATATGCTGCATGAGACCCAGCATTTCGAAAGTGTCGCGGAGGAGCTTGGACATGTTCGTACAGCAAATCGTGCCTTTGATGTTCCTTAGATCTTCGATAATCTGTAGAAGCATGGATATGCCGATAGAATTGATTAAGTCCGTCTCGCTGAAATTCACCACGATTTTCGTTACACCCTTGCCGATGTAAATGCCGCATTCAATGACAAGATTTTCGCCCGAAAGATTGTTCAGGTATCCCTTGGGATAAATAATTGCAGCGTCTCCTTCGCGTCTTGAAGCCACGCTGAATTGAACTGATTTCATTTAAGCACCTCTTTGTATTTTTATCATGAACCATTATCGATGTTTTTTGTCAGGATAACCCTCGTTCTGTCCTTTACCCTTTCCACCTTCACGCTGTCCATAATCTTATGAACAAGCTTATACCCCCAGCCCCTCTTCATGCCCAGCCGCATCTTCTCTTCCACGGGAACTTCCTTGATCGACTCGAGAGAGAAAGGCCTGCCGGAGTTTTCGATGATGATCTCGAGTTTGTCCGGCCTGGTGATGAATTTAAGGAAGACTTTTTTCTCGTAACTCCCGCTGTGTTCTATGGCATTAATGCAGACCTCAATCAGCGCGAGCTGTAAATGATTCAGGAAATCGGCGTCGAGATTCATGTTTCTGCCAATCTGTTCGACAGCTTTTGCCACCACAAGTTCCGCATTAGAACTCATCGGGATCACCAGCTCAAAACACGATTCTTCTCTTTCCTGAATATATTTTGATTCTATCTTCTCCCGCACATCGTTGGCGTTTCTGCCCTCTATTTCCTTCATGTAAAGACAGTGGATGAAATCATGGAGGACTGTATCTTTGGCCCGGATGATCCCGGATATCTCCAATGCGTCGAGAATGGTTTCCGTCTCGGCCTCGCCCAGGCCGGATACCATGGAGAGTCTTTTGCCGTCTTCGATTCCCCCGTTTTCAATCGCGTGCATGAGGAGCTTCAGCATTGCTTTTCTCTGTGCCGAGCTTTTAGCATAACGGTTGAATACCGAAGCCCAATAAAACGCAGTTTCACCATCGGATACTTCAAAACTGTAACACTCTATTAAATCCTTTTCATGGATCGCATTTTTCTGCATTTTCCAGGCTGCTTTTGCGAGGTTCTTGATATAAAACGGGTTTCCCCTCAATATATCCAGAAACTCAAGTTGCACGCCCGGCGCGCAGGTTATCTTCAGATTTGTGAGATGAGCCCTGAAAAGTGCAACGGCCAGGTCTTCTGGAAGAGGACCAAGCCGCATCCGCTCCGTCATTCCGATGAGGGAATGGTCTGTGAATATAGACTCAAGCGCTCCGGCCGAGCCGGTGATCACATGAGGGCAGCGTCGGTTTCGCATCGATTCCCCGAATAGGCTGATAAGGCCGTGCGCATCGCCCAGGCTGGACTCGTAAAGGTGTGCCGCCGCATCAAAGTCGTCCAGCATCACGATAACCGGCTTTCCCGTTTTTTGAGCGGCCATGACCGGGGCGGATATTGCCGCGACGAGCTGCCAGTAAAAGTCATTTTTGTTTACGTGTTCCTGAAAGTCTTCGATGCAGTCGATCAGCCAGTATAAACCGAGCGAAGATATTGCCGGCATAAGACGCTGAAGCGGCTCAGCCACATTGCTTGCGAACGAAGGATCTTTTTTTACGCAGGAGATATATTGCCTGACAAACCCGGTGAAATAGTCTTGGGCAAAATAGGTTCCCTTCAGGTTCGCCGTCTTGAAGGAATAGTAAAACGGCACGACATTGTTTTCCCAGAAAAGGATGCGGTAAAGCTGCTTGAGGAGTTCAGTCTTGCCCATTCCTCTTGCACCTTCAAGGAACACATCTCCGCCCAGGGCGCTTGCCTTTAACTTGGACAGACCCTTCAGATAATTTAGCTCGGGCTCCCTGTTGAGAAAGTCTTCTGCGGGAATGGCATTAAATGGCACCGGTGACCCTCACGCCTGCTGTTAATGTTAAAAGTAAACACCTTTCGGCAGGTTCAAGCCGAAGAGAGTGTTCATTCTGGTTTGATATGACCTATACCCATCTTTTCGCGGAAAGCATAATGAAAAGAGGTTTGTGTGTCAAGAAGAATAGAAGA
>CAYGNV010000045.1:0-4519 GCA_964351355.1 uncultured Smithella sp. | reverse complement strand
GGATAAACCGTCGGCAGGTAACCTGCGCATCGCCGATACCGATGTCATAAATCTGGGGCGGAAAGAGAGCGCGGCCTTCCGGGGCAAACATCTTGGATTTATTTTTCAGGACTTCAATCTGATTCCCGTCCTCACGGTTTACGAAAATATCGAATATCCTCTGATCATGGTTCAGAACATAGCGCCGCAAGAACGCAAAGATAGGATTTCCCGGCTGCTTGCGGCTGTGGACATGACAGATCATGCCCACAAGTACCCGCACCAAATCTCCGGGGGCCAAAAACAACGGGTAGCCATTGCCCGGGCGCTGGTAACGAATCCCGCTCTGGTTCTCGCCGATGAACCCACAGCAAACCTTGATTCCCAAACGGCCCACGCTGTTATCGCCCTGATGAAGAAAATGCGCGACGACTTCGGAACCACTTTTATTTTCTCCACCCATGACACCAAAATTGTCGGGGAAGCGGAAGTGATTTTTCGGCTGGAAGACGGCAGGCTGGCCGCAAAAGAGATGAAAGGAGTGACAAAGTCATGAGGAACCTTTTAAAAATTGCCATCCGCAATCTCATCCGCTACAAAAGAAGAACCTTACTAACCGCTTCGCTTATCACCATTGGTGTTGTATTTGTTCTGGTCTTTGTCTCCATTACCGGCTCCTTCAAGGCCATGATGATCGGCCAGATCACCGATTCCATGCTTGGGCATCTCCAGATCCACAGTAAGGGGTACGTTGCTTCCATCGATAATCTGCCCCTGAACTTAAACATGAAACCCAAGGCTTATGGAAAAATTTCCACATTGCTCAACGCAACGCCAGAAGTTGCCGCTTTCTCGCCCCGCCTTAAATTTGGCGGTATGTTCAGTAATTTTGTGGAAACAACGAATATTCGCTTAAACGGCGTCTATCCCGAACGGGAGTTCCAAACGGTTCCGTTGTTAACCTCTCGCATATCGGAAGGCAAAAAGACTTTGGACCGGGGTGAAATTATGATCCCCACACTTCTGGCAAAGGGCTTGAAGGTCAAACTGGGCGATACCGTTGTCATTGTGGCAACTAACGCTGACGGCTCCGTCAACGGCAAGCAGTTTATCGTTTCGGGCATTCTGGAGAGCGCTACCGGTCCCGGCGGGCGCGACGGATATGTGCACATTGAGGACGCGGCCGAAGTCCTCCGTATGCCCGAGACAGAAATAAGCGAGGTGGCCGTCCGCCTGAAAGACTTTAGCCGCCTTCCCGCCGCTGTGAAGCAACTGGAAACTAAAGTCGCAGGCGAGGTTAACAAAGAAGGACAGCCACTATTTGAGGTTCACTCCTGGGAGCAGCTCTCTCCCTTCTTCAGCATTGCCCGGATGATAGATGTCATGACTTTCTTCATCAAGATCATGCTCATCGCGATTGTTCTAATCAGTATCATGAATGTCATGATTATGGCTGTCTATGAACGGATTCGGGAAATAGGCACTATTGCCGCCATTGGCACGCTGCCTGGAAAAATCCGCTCCATGTTCATCATCGAAGGGTTTTGCCTCGGCGTGATCGGCGCCATCATTGGCGATCTTATTGGGATTGCCGTCATATTGATCGTCAATCTTATTGGTATCCGTTTTGATTTCGGCCAGCAACAGGGACTTCTTCTGAAAGCCACGCTTAATGCAGATGATCTGCTGACTGTGTCTGTCATCGTTATTGTTGTCGCCGTAGCCGCCAGCCTCCAACCGGCTATCAAAGCATCCAAGATGGAACCCATTGAGGCCTTGCGCCATGTCTAGTGCCTCAACGCTACAAAGACATAACCATAAAGGAGTGAATGATGATGAAGAAAATATTGCTAATTTGTCTATTGATTATATCCGTGGCCTGTCCCGCCTTTGCCATAGATGGCAAGGTGCTTCTGGAGCAGGTGGACAGAAACCTTTCACCTGAATCCTACGAGTCCTATCGAAAACTCATCAACATCGAGCCTTCCGGCGCCAAAAAGGAATTTACTCTTTTTACCGTTAAGAAGGGCGCTGATAAAGTTGCCTCGCTGTTTATCGCTCCGGCCAGCGAAAAAGGCCGAAGCACACTGAGGCTGGGCGACAACATGTGGCTCTACATTCCCAACGTGGGAAAACCCATTCGCATTACCAGTCTCCAATCGGTTGTCGGCGGGGTATTCAACAATGCCGACATTCTGCAACTCGATTACACCGCGGAATACGATGTGGAAAAAGTGGACGAGCAGGGGAAGGAATATCTTCTTTACCTTAAGGCTAAAACCAAAAGTGTGGCCTATGACAAGCTCAAAATCTGGGCCGATAAGGACAAAAAGTTGCCCACGAAGATTGAATGCATGACAGAGGCCAACATGCTCATCAAAACCCTCTACTTCAAAGACGTGAAAGATTTCGGCGGCGGCATCGTCCGGCCTGCGGTAATCGAAACGGACAGCCCCCTTTATAAAGGTTACAAGTCCGTCATGATTTTTGCCAAGGTCAAAAAGAATACCTTTAAGGACGAGGTTTTTACGCTGACCTTTATGCCGAATCTGGAATCGTTGCGACAATGAAACGGTTATGGGTTATCTTTGTACTTGTTGTGGCTTCGCTGATTCCGATGCTCGTGAGCGCTGAGGAGACGTTTACCTTCGACCCCGATGAAATCGAAAAGAAACCTTATCATATCGGAGGGTATATCGAATTTAAACCTATTGTCTTCGGTCTTGACCGCGACTCCGCTTTTTATAAACTGCGCTTTTTCAACAACCCCCGGGGGCAGAATCTGCTGGAAGCAAACGGCAGGATTCAACTGGAAGGGAGCTATGAAAAAAATATCTTCCGCATATATGCTAAAACAAATACGGATTTAAAATATTCTTATTCGGGAGAATCGGAAAGATCGACGTTTTACGAACTCTATGGCTCGGTGAAACCATTAACCAATCTGAAGATCGATGTGGGGAAGAAAACCATGAAGTGGGGAAAGGGCTATGCCTGGAACCCCGTGGCCTTTGTGGACAGGCCGAAAGATCCGGACGATCCTGAACAGGCACTGGAAGGGTATGTCGTTGCGACTGCGGACTATATCAAGAGTTTCGACGGACCGCTAAAAACATTTTCTTTCACGCCAGTAATCTTCCCCGTTTATGACCACGTGAATGAGGCTTTTGGCAATAATTACAAAATCAACGTCGCCGGACGCTTCTATTTCCTTTTATACGATACAGATATCGATCTTCTCTTCATGACGGGGGGGAGCCGTACAGACAGATACGGCGTTGATTTTTCCCGCAACATCAGCACTAACTTTGAAGTGCACGGTGAGCTGGCCTATGTTCGTAATTTCCAGAAAAATGTGCTGGATGCAAACGGCAACCGCTACCAAGTGGAAGGGGACGCCGTAAGCTATGTCATCGGTATCCGCCACCTGACTGCATTTGACCTCACCACTATCATTGAGTACTACCACAACGGCACGGGCATGAGCGGTGATGATATGAAAAACTATTACGCCGCCATCACCCGCGGGTACAACATGTATCAAACGACGGGCAATGCAACTCTTCTTGGCAACGCCCAGCAAATGGCGGAGGGCGGCTATGGCCGGGCAAGCGCTATGGCTAATTATCTGTATGTCCGTTTCAGTCGGAAAGAACCCTTCGACATCCTTTATTTTACACCCTCGGTCACCGGCATGATGAACATCAAGGATGGAAGCTTTTCTTTGACGCCGGAACTTCTTTATACAGGCATTACCAATTGGGAACTCCGCATCCGTACCGGTTTTATTGTGGGCGCAAGAAATTCGGATTTCGGCGAAAAACAAAACGATTATCGTATTGAATTACGAGCAGGCTATTACTTCTAAACAAAGGCTGGGTTTATAGCCGCTGAGGGAATTACAATAAATGAAACGACCGTCTCTAAATTTGCGTGCGGTAACTGTTGCCGCAGTAAGTCGTCCACGGGAGGTTAGAAGAAGATGAAATCGTTCTGGCTGTGTTTTATTCCTCTTTTTGTGGCCTTTAACGCCATTGGTGTTTTGCCGGTGTTTATTAATATGACCGAGGGCGTTGAAAAAAAGAAAGTCAGGAAAATCATCCTGCAATCGATGGTCACGGCGTTGCTGGTAGCGATCTCTTTCGTTGTCGTGGGCATGGGGCTATTCAGGTTTCTCAATATAACAGTCGCTGACTTTATGATCGCGGGCGGTACGCTTCTTTTTATCATTTCCATCCGGAATATTCTTGTTGCCGAGACAAAAACCTACATTGTTGATACCGATAGCGTCGGCGCCGTGCCGATTGGCGTGCCTCTGATCACCGGACCGGCTGTTTTAACCACGTCGCTTTTGTTGATTAATGAGCACAGTGTGGTGATCACGTCGCTGGCCATCGCCGCGAATATTCTGATTGTGGGCGGCATTTTTTTTATGGCGCCGCTGATTAACCGGGTGCTGGGCAAGACCGGTTCCAAGGCCATATCAAAAATTATCAGCCTGCTTCTGGCAGCCATCGGCGTGATGATCGTTCGTAGGGGC
>CAYGNV010000044.1:0-15583 GCA_964351355.1 uncultured Smithella sp. | reverse complement strand
TCATGCAGGAGCTTTTAACAGCGGTAACTTACCCCGTAGTCTGGCTCATTTGTTCTTATCTCTTAAAAATTGAAAGTGGCCTGGCAAACCTTCTGATTTCGCTGACAGCAGCAATTCTGGTCTATGTTTTAGTCGGTATCAAGCGCACTCAAAAAGAAAATCATAAGGAAAATGAGGATTAAGTGACTTTGTTCACAAAGGCATACAGGCTTCTGCGTCAAGCATTGAGTATTCGTATCTGGTTTGCAAGCATTGCTGTTATTCTTCTCATCCTCCTGTTGGCTTTGACGGTGAACAATGCCCGTGAAAAGGAGATGGTGGATTTATTCAGCCGTCAACAATTAGCCTCCGCTCAAAACGCGGTGGCGCGATTGACAGATATTCTTTTGCAGGTGGAAAAAAATATTGTCTTATTTTCCTACTTTGACCCCAACGGAAAAATACTCACGCAAGACGATTATCGGGAACTGGAGGTGCTTTATTCCGTTTGGGGGAAAACAATTGATGCGGTGTTGGTCTTTGATGCCGACGAAAAAATCAGACGCATTCTGCCGCAGAGTGCGCTTCCCAGCGTGGATCTGACGGAACACTTCAGATCCCTAAAACGACGCCAAAGTCAATATTTAAAATTAGCTTTATCGGAGAATCTAACCAGAGAGTCCGTGCCTCAAAAGCAGAATTGGTATTTAGTCTGGGGTTATCCCATCTGGCGGCATAATAATATTTTTGCCGGCGCATGGATGGTGGCTTTTTCACTTAGCGAACTGGTCGGGGCGGGCGAAAAACAAATCAGTGACAACCAACTGGGGAATTTGTGGCTGGTAGATGAGCAGGGCCAAGTACTGCTGCACCCTGAAGCGTCGTTTATCGGAAAGAATATCAGCGATCTGGTAAAAAATGACGAGGGGGGGGGAATAGCATTCCCATCAGACAGCGGCCGGCACCTGAATTCCAAAATTCTTCAAAGCAGCAATACGATGCAAAGAAGCGTCATTGCCTACTACCCGCTTAAGATTGCCGGAAATACTTGGTTTGTCATGGTGACGGCGCCATACAGTCGTGTCATTGCTCCCGTGCGCACCACATTTATATACACCATGTTCAGCGCGCTCGTGCTGATTTTAATTCTGGTGGTCGTCGGCATTTCTTTTGCCTTCCGTGAAGGCAAAAGATGGCGGATGAGAGAAGAGCAGGAAAGACTCAAAGAGCGAGAAGCCTGGCAGGAAAGGCTGCTTCGGGAGAAGAAAACAATTGACGGCATTATCGAAGGTTCTCCAATTCCCAGCTTTGTGATCAATAAGGAGCATCAAGTCATTTTATGGAACCGGGCCTGTGTCGAATTGACGGGATGCCCCGCAGAGGATATGTTGGGCAAGGATCAGCATTACAAATCGTTTTATTCCGTAAAAAGGCCCTTGGTCGTTGATTTAATTGTAGATAACGATATTGACGGGCTCAATAGGTTCTACGGTTCAAAAAAAGTAAAAAAATCAGATAAGGTTCTTGGGGCTTATGAAGCCTATGATCATTTTGACAATTTGGGTGGCCGCAGCCGGTATATGTATTTTCTGGCAGCGCCTATCTATGACGAAGAAGGCAACATCATTGCAGCGATGGAAACACTGCAGGATGTTTCACGCGAGGAGGAACTGACGAGCTCACTTCGGGAATATGCCGAGACGCTGCAAAACGAACTGGCTGAAAATATTGAGCTCAGGCGTGAGATAGAAGGACTTTATAATTATCTACAATCGATTATAAAAAGTCTGCCGGATAAAGTTTACGAAATGGATAAAGATGGCATTGTTAATTTTGTCAGCCGGAGCAGAAAAATGGAAGGCGGTAGATCACCGCGTGAACTCAAGGGAAGGCATTTTCTGGAGTTTGTCGCGCCCGAGGATGAAAGTTTTGTGATGTCCAAATGGGAAGACGCCAAAAAAGGTATTTTCACACCTTACGAAATTGAAACCACAAGGCAAGACGGCCAAAAAATTAATCTTCTGATTACCACATCTCCGGTCGTCGGAACGGATCATTATATTCTCGTGCAACGCGATATTACGGAATTCAAGAATCTGGAAAAGAAGCTCTATAACAGCCAGAAACTCGCAGCGCTGGGGCAGCTTTCAGCCGGGATTGCCCATGAAGTGCGCAACCCACTGTCATCCATTAAGATGAGTTTGCAAATTCTGGAAAAACGCATGAACCCGGAAGGTAATGATCTTAAAAGATTTAAAATCGCGCAAAAAGAAGTTGAACACTTGGAAGGGCTGGTGAATAATGTATTGGTTTTTGCCAAACCAATGGAACCCAAAATAGCGCCTGTCGATCTCACTCGCGCGCTGGAACAGGCTATTGCTCTTTCCGAAAAAATTATTCATGATAAACAGATCGATGTCAGGCTGGAAGTGCGGGAAATTCCGATGGTTAAGGCGGATGCGGCGATGATTACGGATGCTTTTGTGAATATTGTTCGCAATGCGGTTGAAGCACTGGAGCATAAGGGTTACATCCGCATTTATGCCCGGAGTATCGGGACTCAGCCGCCTTCTGTTCTTGTTGTTGTAGAAGACAATGGTTGTGGTATCGATGATGCAGATATGCCTCACCTGTTTAATCCTTTTTTTACCAAGAAAAAATACGGCACCGGCCTTGGACTTTCCCAGGTGATGAAAATTGTGGAAGTGCATCAGGGAAAATTCGAGATCATCAGTGAAAAGGATAAAGGGACGAAGGTTTGTGTAACATTGCCCTGTGGTGAATAACATCTCGTTTGAGAACAACGGCAATGTTTGAAAGCGGATGGCCCGTAAAAAAACAACTGAATGGCGAAGGTTACGTTTATGGCGAGTATTCTGGTTATTGATGATGATGCATCGATTGTGGAAACGCTGGATTTATACTTAACAGAAGAAGGATACACCGTCCGGACAGCGCTGACCGGCACCGATGGCTTGAATAAATACGTGCAGGAGCCTTCGGATGTTGTCATCTTGGATATCCGTCTGCCGGATGTGGATGGGTTTGCCGTTCTGGAAGACCTCAAAGAAGAAAACGAGAATATTAAAGTTATCATGATTACCGCTTTCCATGACATGGAAACAACCATCAATGCCATGAAGGGCGGGGCTTTTGATTATATTCATAAGCCGGTCAATGTCGATGAACTGGATCTGGCGATTAAGAAGGCCTTGAAGTCTCTCGAGATGGAGAAAAAAATTGACGGCCTCTTAATGGAGCCGTCGCGTAATTTTCGGGTCGGGGATATTATCGGCACCGGCAACGAAATGCGGGAAATCTTCAAAACAATCGGCATTGTTTCCAAAAGCCGCACAACGGTTCTCATTCAGGGAGACAGCGGAACGGGCAAGGAATTAATTGCCAAGGTTATTCACAATAATACCTCGCCGGAAGAACCGTTTATTGCCGTGAACTGTTCGGCCATTGTTGAGACGCTTTTGGAATCGGAATTATTCGGCCACGAAAAAGGATCATTCACCGGCGCCGTCGCCCGAAAACTGGGTAAGTTTGAGTTGGCCAGGTTTGGTACGGTATTCTTGGATGAAATCAGTGAAATGTCCGTCAATCTGCAGGCCAAACTTCTGCGTGTTTTGCAGGAAATGGAATTTGAACGCGTCGGGGGTAAGGACCGGGTGAAAGTGCATGCCCGCATCATGGCCGCAACCAATAAAGATTTAAAAACGATGGTCAAAGAAGGCAAATTCCGCGATGACTTGTATTACCGTTTGAATATTGTCGCCATTAACCTGCCGCCGCTGCGCACGCGTCGCCAGGATATACCGCCTTTGATGGATTATTTGTTGTCCAAAATCAATCTGGATCTGCATAAAAAAGTTGTCGGTGTTTCCGGAGAGATGATGGAAAAGTTTATGACCTATGCCTGGCCGGGTAATATTCGCGAACTGGAGAACCTGTTGGTGAGGGCCTGTGTGGTTGCCAAAGGTCAAGTGCTGGGTGTCGGTGATTTTCCGGAATTGGGAAAGGACGATCCGTCAATTATAGCGTCAAAGGATCAAACCGCGGATGTATTTACACCAGAAGAGCCGGGTAAATTTTTAACCCTTGATCAAGTTGAAGAACGCTACATTCGTAAAATCATCAAGGAAACGAATAAAAACAAAGGAGAAATCTGTGAAACATTGGGTATCTCCCGCCCCACCTTCGAGCGCAAACTTGAAAAATACGGCATCTCGTTTGAGAGAGAATAACTTTGAAAATTATTAGTGCTGAATTTATAAAAAGTGCGGTTTGGCCTCCCCAGTATCCGCCGGGGATTTTGCCGGAAATTGCTTTTGTCGGACGTTCCAACGTGGGCAAATCATCTTTGATCAACACGCTTGTCGGGCGCAAGAAATTAGCCAAGACGAGTAATACTCCGGGGCGTACCCAGTTGATTAATTTTTTCACCATTAACGGGAAGATGTCATTTGTGGATTTGCCCGGATACGGTTTTGCCAAAGTGGCCCAATCCGTGAAAAAAGATTGGGGAGACATGATTGAGGCTTATCTGCGCGAACGGCAAAACCTGGTCATGGTTATTTTTATTCTCGATATCCGCCGCGATCCCAGTGACGATGACTTGGCTTTGCGCGATTGGCTGGAACATTATCGTATTCCCTATATCAGCGTCTTAACCAAAGCCGATAAATTGTCTAACAACCAGGCTATTGGACGAAAGAGACTGATCGAGAAAACGTTGGATGTAACCGATCAGAAAAAGACACTTCTCTTCTCCGCGAAAACGCAAAAGGGGAAGGAAGAGCTTTGGCAATTGCTGGAAAATCATCTAGCCTCCCTAGAGAACCTCTAGAACAAAATAATTTTAGCGCCCCGACGCTGTTTGGGCTCATCTTCACGTTCAAGCACCTTAAGGTTTTAAAATTAATTATGAAATGAGAATGTACGTACAAGATTTCAAAAAAATGTCCCTGAGAACAAGAAATGCATTATGAACGTTAGTCAAATATTTATATTCATTATTTCAAGCACTTAAATGATAAAATCCAAGCCAATAAATCTTCGGCGCTTGACATGATAAATAAAGTATGTTAGCCGACGAACGCTGGTCAGACGATGTGTCAGACAAGTTTTCACATGGCTTTTTTATATAAATTACGAGGTGTAATCACGTGGTAAAAGATAACGAAAAAGTTGGTGCAGTAATGGTGGTTGGCGCTGGAATCGCCGGCATTCAGGCCTCCCTTGATTTAGCCAATTCCGGAATGAAAGTATATCTCGTTGAAAACGAGATCAGCATCGGCGGCGTCATGGCCCAGCTGGATAAAACATTTCCGACAAATGACTGCTCCGCCTGTATTTTGTCGCCGAAACTGGTTGAAGTCGGCCGTCATCCCAATGTTACCATCAAAACAAGACGCACCGTGGAATCCGTAGAAGGCGAGCCGGGAAAATTTACAGTAAAACTGACTTCCGCCCCCAGGTACGTGAATCTTGACAAATGCACCGGTTGCGGTGATTGCGAAAAAGTATGTCCGATATCGGTCAAATCCAGTTTCAACGGGAATTTAAGCGACAGAAAAGCCGTCTATCGTCACTTTCCGCAGGCGATTCCCAGTGGTTTTGCGATTGATAAACTCGGCACGTCACCCTGTAAAGCTCAATGTCCCACGCATATCAGTGTTCAGGGTTACGTGGCGCTGATCGCTGAAGGAAAATTCAGAGAAGCACTCAAGCTCATCAAGCAGGATAACCCGTTCCCCATCGTCTGCGGACGCGTCTGTAACCATCCCTGCGAAACGGCCTGCATGCGCGGCAAGGTGGATGAAGCCATCGATATCATGCACCTGAAACGCTTCGTCGCGGATCTTGATCTCAACGGCGATACGCGATATCTCCCGGAAAAGAAAGAGAGCAAGGGCAAGAAAGTGGCAGTGGTTGGCGCCGGTCCTTCGGGTCTTACCTGTGCTTACTATCTGGCCATCGAAGGTTACGATGTGGAAGTCTTTGAATCCCTGCCCGTAGCGGGCGGCTGGCTGGCGGTTGGTATTCCCGAATACCGTCTGCCTAAAAATGTTCTGAATGCGGAAATTAAAGTCATTCAGGACCTGGGGGTAAAAATTCACCTCAATACGAAGATCGGCAAAGATATTTCCTTCGACAAACTCAAAAGCGATTATAACGCGGTCTTTATCGGCTGCGGCACCATGAAGAGCAGCAAGCTCAATATCCCCGGCGAAGATATGCAGGGCGTTATCCACGGCGTGGATTACCTGATGCAGATCAACCTGGGTAAAAAAGTGGAGATAGGCGACCGGGTTGCTGTAATCGGCGGTGGCAACGTGGCCATGGACGCTGTCCGCACGGCGGTTCGCACCGGTTCAAAAAATGTTTTCGTTCTTTATCGCCGCACCCGCGCCGAAATGCCCGCTGCCCCCGAAGAAATCGAAGAAGCCATTGAAGAAGGAATTGAAATGAAATTCCTTGTTGCCCCGAAACAAGTGGTGGGCAAAAATGGGAAAGTCACTGGCATCGAATGCACGCGCATGGAACTGGGCGAGCCGGATAAAAGCGGCCGTCGCCGTCCCGTCGAGATCAAAGGCTCCGAATTTATTATCGATTGCGACGCCATTGTACCGGCCATCGGACAGGAAGCGGATTTATCCTTCATCACCCAAGAAAGCGGTGTTTCCATCAACAAATGGAACAACGTCGATTATGATGAAGTTACTTATGCAACAAATGTTGCTGGTGTCTTCTCCGGCGGCGACGTCGTCACGGGTCCTCAGACCGTTGTGAAAGCTGTTTTTGCCGGGAAGGAAGCCGCCAAATCCATCGACCGCTATCTGCAAGGCGTCGATATGAAAGCAGGCCGCGAAAAAGACTGGACAAAAGATCTGGCGGACAAAGCCGATGTTACCGGTGTGCCCAAAGTTTCCCGTGAAAAATATCCGCATATGAAGCCGGAAGAACGCAAGACCAGCTTCGAGGAAGTCGGCATCGGATTTTCCGAGGCACAGGCGATTGCGGAAGCGAATCGCTGTCTGGCTTGCGGTATCTGTTCCGAATGCTACCAGTGTGTTGATGCCTGTCTCGCCAAGGCCATCGACCATGACATGAAAGTCGAAGAAGAAACCATTGAAGTTGGCGCAGTCATCGCGTCACCCGGTTTTGAAATATTCGATGCCCGGCTGCGCGGCGAATACGGATACGGTATTTACAAAAATGTAGTTACCGCGATTCAGTTTGAGAGAATCCTGTCCGCGTCGGGTCCGTATTTCGGCCATGTCCAGAGAATTTCCGACGGCAAAGAACCCAAGAAGGTCGCCTTCATTCAATGCGTGGGGTCACGCGATGTTTCCTGCGACAACAGCTGGTGTTCGTCGGTTTGCTGTATGTACGCCACCAAGGAAGCGATTATCGGCAAGGAACACGCCAAGGGCCTGCAACCCACCATTTTCTACATGGACATCCGCGCCCACGGCAAGGATTTCGACCGCTTTATCACCCGCGCCAAGGAAGAATACGGTATCCGCTACATCCGGTCCATGCCGTCCACCATCAAGGAATTACAGCAGAGCAATAATCTGCTCATCAAATACGTCAATCAGGACGGCAGCTGCACCGAGGAAGAGTTCGAAATGGTTGTCCTGTCCGTCGGTCTCATGCCGCCCAAGGACGCCAAAAAGCTTTCCGCCAGCCTCGGCATCGAGCTCGAAGAACATGGCTTCTGCAAGACGAAACTGGAAAATCCTGTTGAGACGTCGCGCCCCGGCGTGTTTGTCTGCGGCGCTTTCGGCGGACCGAAAGATATACCGGAAACAGTCATGGAAGCCTCAGCCGCCGCCGCCTGTGCGGAAGGTCTGCTGGCCTCTAAGCGCGGCACGCTGATCACACCGCCTGACGTGCCTGAAGAAAAAGATCTGCGGGGCCAGGGCGTACGCACGGGCGTCTTCGTCTGTCACTGCGGCATCAACATCGGCGGCGTTGTGGATGTTCCCGCCGTCAGAGACTACGCGGCAACACTGCCGACCGTTGTCTATACGGCCGATAACCTCTTTACCTGTTCTCAGGACACAGCCGTGAAAATGGGTGAGGTCATCAACGAACAAAATCTCACGCGCGTTGTTGTGGCTTCCTGCTCGCCTCGCACACATGAAGGCCTCTTCCAGGAAAACTGCGAAAAGGCTGGACTCAACCGCTATCTGTTTGAGATGGCCAATATCCGCGACCAGAATTCCTGGGTGCATATACACGAACCGGAAAAAGCAACGGAAAAAGCAAAAGACTTGTTGCGCATGGCAGTGGCCAAGGCACAATACCTCAAACCCTTAAAGCCGGGACAACTGGCTGTGAATCATCAGGCCTTGATCATCGGCGGCGGTTTGGCCGGAATGGCCGCGGCTTTGTCGCTGGCCGATCAGGGATTTGCGTCTTTCATTATCGAGAAAGAAGACCGATTGGGCGGAAATTACAATCACCTCTACATGACGCTTGAAGGTCTGGATACCCGCGCTCACTTGAAGGGGCTTCTGGATAAGATTTACAAGAACCCCTTGATTACCGTTGTCACTTCAGGCGTTATTAAAAAGATTGACGGTTTCATCGGCAATTACAAAACCACCGTGCAGACCAAAGACGGCGAAAAAGTTTTCGAGCATGGCGTGGTGCTGGTCGCCACCGGCGCGTATGAAAACAAACCTAAAGAATATCTCTACGGCCAGAATGCAAAGGTAAAAAGTCAAAGAGAGTTGGAAACTTTAATATACGAGAAGGATCCAAAGCTGGCTGCCATTAAAAATATCGTCATGATTCAGTGCGTGGGCAGCCGCGATAAGGAAAGACCCTATTGCAGCCGCTACTGCTGTTCCGAAGCGATCAAAAACGCCCTCGAACTCAAAGCCGCCGATCCGTCCCGCGACATCACAATCATTTATCGTGATATCCGCACGTTTGCTTTCAAGGAAGACTATTACAAGCAGGCACGTGAAGCGAATGTCAAGTTCATTTGTTACGAAGAAAACCGCAAACCCGAAGTGGTTGCAGCAGGCGACAAAGTGGAAGTCAAAGTATTTGATCCGATCATGAATGAATCGGTGAATTTACTCGCTGATGTCGTGGCGCTGAGTGTCGGCGTCGTTCCGAATTCGGAAAACGCGGCCATCGGCCAGATGCTGAAAGTCCCGACCAATCAGGATGGTTTCTTCCTCGAAGCGCACGTCAAATTGCGCCCGGTTGATTTCCAGACCGACGGCGTGTTTATGTGCGGCATGTCGCATTCTCCCAAATTCAGCGATGAGTCAATCACACAGGCCAATGCCGCAGTATCTCGCGCCTGCACGATTCTGACACTGGATTATATCGAGGCGGAAGGCAAAACGGCGTATATCAATAAAGATAGATGCTCCGCTTGTGGTCTTTGCGAAATCAATTGTCCTTACAGCGCTATTCAGGTGAATGTGAAAGAAGCCTGTGCTGAAGTGAATGCTGTTCTTTGCAAGGGTTGTGGTATTTGTACGGCTTCATGCCGCATGAACGCGGTGGACTTAAATGGTTTCAATAACGAAGAAGTGCTGGCACAGATATATAATTTGAACTAAGGTAAACGGCTGATAAAGCCGCATTGCCGCTGGAAGGAGAATATATGGCTGAAAATTTAGCAAACAAAGAATGGGAACCGAAAATCGTTGCCATCGTCTGCAACTGGTGTACTTACGCGGGAGCCGATCTGGCTGGTATCAGCAGAATTCAGTATCCGACAAATGTCAGAATCATCCGCGTTCCCTGCACGGGAAGAATAAATCCTTTTTATATAGTGAAGGCCCTGCAGACGGGCGCCGACGGCGTCCTTGTTTCCGGTTGACACCCGGGTGAATGCCACTATATCTCAGGAAATCTGGTGGCGCGGCGCAAGTTTGCGACGTTAAAAAGTTTTCTGAACTACATCGGCATGGAAGGCGACCGGACCATATTTACTTGGATTTCCGCCTCCGAAGGCGACAGATTCGCACAAGTTATCAAAGGCGTAACGGCGAAAGTCAAGGCACTTGGGCCGGCCAGGAAGTTGAGCAAACAGATTGGTTAATCTGATTTTAAGATAAAAAAACATATACGGGGAAATCATCACTGTGGAAAACATCGAAACAAAATTGCGGGAAGAAGCAAAAAGGCTGCTTTTGGAAAAGAAGGTTGACGTGATTGTCGGCTATGAAAAAGGCACGCTTCCGTTAACGGCCACACCTTGTTTCATCACTAAACCGGAAGAAGCAGACCTGCTGGTCTGGAATAATCTCTGCACACAAAACCTGGCCAAATTTGTGCACGATCAGATTACCGCGCATAAAAATTCTCAAAAGCGTGTCAAGCCGGAAGATCAGAAGAAAAAGGTTGTAGGCGTTGTTGCCCGCGGTTGTACGACCCGATCGCTCATCATTCAGATTCAGGAAAGACAGTATGGCCGTGACGAAGTCTGCATTATCGGCGTTCCCTGCGATGGTTATGTGGACGGCAAAGGCCTGAAAATCAAGATCGGTGGCGCAGATATTGTGGACGGATCGATTGACGGCGGGCAGATTAAAATGAAGACCTCCGACGGCGATAAAACCGCTGCTCTCAAAGATGTTCTGGCTGAAAGCTGCATCACCTGCCGTTTCAACAATCCGATTATTTCCGACGTGATGGTCGGTTCACCCGCCCCGGCAATGAATCCGGATGCGGAATACAATGACGTGAAAGAGTTCGAAGCCAAAACGACTGAAGAGCGCTTCGCTTATTTTACCAAGGAAATGGCCAAGTGCATGCGTTGTAACGCCTGCCGTCAGACCTGTCCTTCCTGCTACTGCCCGGTCTGCTTTGTCGAACAAAGCCAGCCGCAGTGGGTGGGCATTGGTGAAGATGCAACCGATACTCAGGTGTTCCAGTTTATGCGTTTGTATCACATGGTCGGCCGCTGTGTGGATTGCGGTTCCTGTGTGGCCGTCTGCCCGATGGGCGTGGATCTGCGAAAGTTCCTCAAGAAGATTGATAAGGACGGCTGGGAAATGTTCGGCAACCGCGCGGGCTCCAGCATGGAAGATATGCCGCCGCTAGGCAAGTATGATGAACATCACGATAAAGAAGATTTTATCTACCACCCATAATTTGTTTGAGATGATGGAGTTTACATGGAAACTTTTCTGGAAGCAGTAAACAAAAAGATACACGGTGTGCCTCTGCAGGCTTGTTATCACTGCCGGAAGTGTACCGCCGGATGCCCCGCCGCGTCGCACATGGAATATAACCCCAACAAGGTTATCAAAATGATTCAAAACGGGCAGAAAGACAAACTTCTCACAAGTTCAACCATCTGGCTATGCGTGTCATGCGAAACCTGCATTACCCGATGCCCCAACAAGGTGGATATCGCCCGGATGATGGATGTGCTCAGGGAGATGGCTATCGAAACCGGCGTTGCTGCGAAAGAGGCAAATATCCTGAAGTTCCATGAAGCGTTTCTCTCCAGTATTAAATTTGGCGGACGCGTCCACGAAATGATGATGACGGTGCATTACAAACTCAAATCGAAGGATTTCTTCTCGGATATGGATATTGCGCCGGGTATGTTCCTGAAAGGAAAACTGTCGATTCTGCCGCCGCGGACGAAGGATATGAAATCGGTTAAAAATATTTTTGAGAAAACAAAGAGTAAATAATGAAACACGTTGCGCGTCGCGCCGATAACGGTCTGACGTGTCGAAGTAACAAGTATAAAAGGAGGCTACTCTCTTGAAAGTTTCATATTATCCTGGCTGTTCGCTGCATGGCATGGGAAAAGAATACGATCAGTCCATGAAAGCCATCAGTCGCGCGCTCGACATCGAACTCAAAGAAGTTGAAGATTGGTCCTGCTGCGGAGCGTCCGCCGCGCACAATACAAATTTTGATCTATCCGTCGCCCTGCCGGCTCGCAATCTCATTGCCGCAGAAAAAAACGCATTGGATGTCATGGTGCCTTGCGCGGCCTGTTTCAATCGCTTCAAAATGGCGGAGCATCATTTGAAATCAGATAAAGACCTCAGAGCTAAAATTGAGGGAGTGCTTGGCGCCAAATATTCAGGCGGCATCACTATCCGTAATCCGATTGACATTATTTACAACGAAATCGGCATTGATGCTCTGAAGGCTAAAGTGGTCAAACCACTTGCGGGTCTCAAGCCAGTTTCTTATTATGGCTGTCTTTTGCTTCGTCCGCCGGAGGTTTGTGAGTTTGAGAATTATGAAAATCCCTTCATGTTAGACAAGATGATGGGGGCTATTGGCGCCGATGTGAAAAACTGGTCTTACAAAACGGATTGCTGCGGTGGTTCGTTGTCGGTCAGCAAAACAGCCATTGTTGTGGAGATGTGCGACAAACTGATGGGTGCGGCGAAGGAAGCCGGCGCAAACTGTGTGGTGACTGCCTGTCCGATGTGCATGGCCAATCTGGAAATGCGCCCCAGTAAGAATATGAGAATGCCCGTTTTTTATTTTACGGAATTGATTTCACTGTCCATGGGGCTTTCTGGATCACAGGAAACTTTTAAATCTCATTTAACGGATCCTCAGCCTCTGCTGAGTCAGTTGCGGTTAATTAATAATTGATAAGTTGATAAACCCGACGCTTTTGAACTTTGAAAGTTGAAGAAAATAATAAATTAGGGACAATTATGGAAAAACGTTTGATCAAAAAAGATGCACTAGCGGGCATTGCCAAGAAAATGGCCGGAGATTTGCTGGTTTGGGCCCCGGTTAAAAAAGAAGACAACATTCTTTTTGAACCTCTGGGAAAGAGTGAAGAGCCATTTTTCGCCTACTTAAATTCAAAAAATGCGCCGAAAAATGTTTTCTTCCCGCACACGGAAACCCTGATGAAATATACACGGACTCCGAAAGGAATGGTGCTTTCTTCAGAGGTCAACAAGGCCGACGCGTCTGTTTTGTTTGGTGTGCGTCCCTGTGATGCGCACAGTTTTGCGCTGCTCGACATGCTCTTTGACCAGGAAAAATATCAGGACGGTTATTACATCGCCAAAAGACAAAACACGACGGTCATCTCGATAGCCTGTGTGAAACCGCCCTACGCAAGCTGCTTTTGCACGTCCGTTGACGGCGAGCCTGTTTCTTCGGAAGGTGCGGATATCCTGCTGACGGATATCGGCGGCGATTATCTGGTGGAGTTCATTACCCCCAAGGGAGAAAAACTGACCAAGTATTTCGGTGAGACCAAAGCCGACGCGACAGCCGATGCTAAAAAAACGGAAGTCGCGGCCAAGGCCAAAGATGCGATCACCTCTAAAATTCCCGCGCATGAAGTCAAGCCGATTCTCGATGTCAACTTCGATAATCCCTTCTGGAACACGATTCATGGCAAGTGTCTGGCATGCGGCACCTGTACCTATATGTGTCCCACCTGTCACTGCTTCGATATCAGCGATGAAGTCAAAGGGGCCGACGGCGTGCGTATCCGGTCGTGGGATTCCTGCATGTTCCCGCTCTTTACCAAAGAAACATCGGGTCACAATCCACGTACTTCACAGAAGGAAAGATGGCGTCAGCGCACCATGCACAAGTTCAAATATTACGTGGACAATTTCAATGCGATTGCCTGTGTCGGTTGCGGGCGTTGTGTGATGTCTTGTCCGGTGAATATTGATATTCGAAAAATTGTTGAAGATATTTCAAAATTATAATCAGGGAGTTCGTAATGCAAAACCCGTATATTCCTTATCCTGTTGTGGTGGATAAAATCATTACTGAAGTCGATACCAAAGACATCAAAACTTTCCGTTTCAAGTTTATCAATCCGGAGGACGAGGCAAAATACGCCTACATTCCCGGTCAATTCGGCGAGCTTTCCATTTACGGCAAGGGCGAATCGCCCATTGGTATTGCTTCTTCTCCGACGAAAAAAGGCTATGTGGAATTTACCGTCCAGAAAGCCGGTGTGGTTACGACGGCACTTCACGAAATGGAGGAGGGCGAAGTCATGGGGCTCCGCGGCCCGCTTGGTAACTCCTGGCCGCTGGAATTTCTGGAAGGGAAGAATATTGTGATCGTGGGCGGCGGTTTCGCGTTTACCACGCTGCGGTCGCTGATCGACTACATGATTCACGACGACAACCGCAAGCGCTTTGGCAACATCACCGTGATTTACGGGGCAAGAACTCCCGGCCTGTTGCTTTACAAGGATGAACTGGAAGCATGGGGGAAACGGTCGGATTTGAATTTGAACGTGACCGTCGATAAGGGCGACGCGACCTGGAAGGGCAGGGAAGGCTTCGTTCCCACGGTTTGCAAGGAAGTTGCTCCCAGCAAGGAAAATGCTGTGGCGGTGATCTGCGGTCCTCCCATCATGATTCGTTTCACGTTGCCGGTTTTCTTTGAACTGGGCTTCTCCAAGGAAAATATCATTACCTCACTGGAAATGCGCATGAAGTGCGGTATCGGCAAGTGCGGACGCTGCAACGTTGGCAGCAAGTATGTCTGCAAGGACGGGCCGGTCTTTTCTCTGGCAGAGTTGGATAAACTCACGCCTGAATATTAGAAAGTTCCCAATTCTGTTTAAAAAAGTTTTTAAGGGAACCTGCGGGTTCCCTTTTTTTATGCTATATTGTATCAGTAGCCCGTCAATGGGTGAGCGATTGGGTTGTCGCCGCAGAGATTGTGTCGTAAAAGTATAGGCTGATGTTTTGAAATGGCATGAAGATGTATTATGACAATGTCTCCCGGCGGAAATGACGCTTTTTGTCCTCCGCTGGCGGAGGTGTCACGAAGTGACGGAGGTGGGAACAATAGAAAAAAGATTGTCATTAAAAAATTAACATAAAAAATTAACATACTTGATTAATTCATGTTTAAAATGTATTATTTCAATCATGAGTAAAACATTCGAAAGAATATTGAAACTTATAGAATTAAACGAAATCAGGATATCTGATCATGGTTATGATGAGCTTGCTGCCGATAATATTTTTGTCAGGGAAATAATGGCCGGTGTTAGAAATGCTGTTGCAGTGGAAGATTATCCGGATTATAAAAAAGGCCCGTGTGTGCTTGTGCTCCAGAAAGACGCTATGAATAATCCCATTCATGTTGTTTGGGGGATTCCGGCGGGGTTTTCATCTCCAGCCGTCTTGGTCACGGCGTACAGACCGGACAGGAACAAATGGGCAGATGATTTTTTAAGGAGAAAATCATGAAGAAAAGACTCTATAAAAAATTGATTCATGAAGGCCAGTATGTTGCAGAGGTAGATATTGAAATGATTGATACTGATGAAGGATGGTCGCCATATCTTTCGCTGGAAGATGCGCAAAGGCTCGATGACGTGCGTGATTACCTCCAGAGAGGAGACCTTCAATCCGCCTCCAGGCTCGCTCGTTTATACACGCTGACTGCTGTCGCAGTTTAAACGATTAACAAAAATTTTCTATGCTGATATCTTCGTCAAGTGCCGGCCAATGAATGCCTTCACCTCTGCCTGTGACGCGCCAATTCTCCCTTTCTTTTTTGTGTTGCGTGTGTAAGCCGTGGATATCAGGCTAGGAGGCTGTCCGAGAACTCAATCCCGAAAGGCCATCTTTTGTCA
>CAYGNV010000043.1:0-15602 GCA_964351355.1 uncultured Smithella sp. | reverse complement strand
AGTTCCGGCATGCTCTGTATTTCATCCAGGATGACCGTTCCTTTCAGGCCGCTCAAGGCCAGCTCGGGATTTTGCAGCCGCGTCTGGTCAGGCCGGGATTCGAGATCGAAATAGGCCGCAATCCGGTTTTGACTAAACAGTCGCGCCAGCGTGGTTTTGCCGCATTGCCGAGGGCCCAGCAGGGCCGTCACCGGCGAGCGCCGCAAGGCATTGGATAGTTGTTCAATAGAGGATGGCCGTTTAATCATGTCAAACCTTATACATTGAAAATTCGGATTGTCAATCCGAATTTTCAATGATCTGTATTGAAGCCGGAGTGACCGCGCTTTTCAGACGTCCCGCAAATACGGCGGGCTGATAACCTGATACCCTGAAGGGCACGCGAGGTCACGCGAGACCTGCTCTACATCGTAGAACTTTCAGTTGAAGTTCTCCGTCAATAACTGGTTTAATACATTCCTTTTCGTCTGCCCCTGGATTTGCGGTCTTAAATTGAATTTATTGATCCTGAGGAACAGATAGCCATAGCTTTCCAGTTCCATTTGTCTTTGCGGGCTGCAATCCCGGATAGCTTGCAGGTCGTTTGTCAGATCGCGATTCCATACACCGGACATGGCGCTGTTTATTTTCTTGCCGGGACACAACGTCATCCTGATGATGCCCGAAGCAGCATTGGGCACCTGCACTTCATCAATCCGCAGCGGATGCGAAATACTCGTTTTGCCGAGAATCATCAAAACTTTCTTCTTATTAGGATCACAATTGGCATCGAGACTAAACGGTAAACATGACCTGTCCTGGCGCGTCCATACTTACGTCGAAACCAGCACATCCTCCAATGTGGACGCCTTTATGAATCTGGCCGGATTATCGCCGCTTGCCAAGGCCTTGAAGTGAGCTTCGCCGCAAGTTATTTTTGCACTCTCCCGGTCGCGCAGGTCTTCGGTAAACAAGCTGCTTTTGGTTTCGACAACGAAGTAAAGACGCTCAGTTCCATCGATCTCAATCAGTACCGCCCAGTCTGGGTTATACGTTCCCAGCGGTGTTGGCACTTTGAACCAGCCGGGAAGTTTGGCATATACCTTGACCGCTTCGTTATTCTCCATTTGTTTGGCGAAGTTGGCCTCGGTGTCCGAATCGTACACCACATGCTCAAAAACCGACTTCTGCGTATCAGTGAGCATGTTCTTCAAGTATCCCATCAATTCTTCCTGCTCGAACAGTTCCTGGGCGTAGTAGCAATCATCACCCATTCGCTGGTATTTGATTCCGTCGACTATAGCCAATCGTTTGGCGCGGTTGATCGCTTCGCCGACCAGTTCGATGAACTGCTGAGGATTGCGCTTGAAGTCGTTGAGCCTTCCGCTGTCCGTCAGGACGCGGGCAATGGTGCGGCGGGTGAGTTGGGTCTTGTCCTGCAGGTCTGTAAGAACATCGGGCAGAACAATGTCATGCTCGGCGAGATACACAGGGCTGGATTCTCGCACTAAATTTGCTTCTACACCTGCCCTTCCTATCGCCAAATCGGCTTTACGCCATTGCAACCGCGTCGCCGCGATTGGCGGGGCGTTCCTAATGGCTGCAATACACTGGTTGATCAGCTTTTCATTGTCAAATGCCACGCGATAGGTTGTCTTGTGCTTGATCCGATTCCACAATGCCTTGAACTCTTCGCTATGCAGCACTGCCTGACGAGTCCGCACCTGTTGCCTATCGTCGGCATTTTTGATTTCCAGTTTACCCGAAAGCTTCCGCAACACGTCCTTGATCTGCGGCAATTGAGCAGCAAAGGTTTCCGGCACTGACAGGGTGCCTTCCTTGAGTGCCTTCTTCAGGGAATCCTGAACCTTTCCTTTGGCGTCCACATAGCCGCTACTGTGCAGGTGTTCCCACAGCGCTTTTGATTTTTCAATACCCAGCGGTGTTGTTTTGCCATCATCGCCGAGCACGGGAATCGCCGCAAACTGGTGTTCTTCCACGATACCGAAACGGATGCCCGTATCTGCCTCGATTTCCTTCTGGAGATTTTCAGCAAACTGCTCATATCCTTCAGTGGCAATAACAGTGAGTGTATTTGTTTCAAATCCACGCACACGAACGAAGTCATTGCCCTCAGCTTTGACGCAGAGGCGGAGCCCCCGGCCGATCGTCTGGCGCCGTTCGCGCTCGGTTCCCATCTCCCGCAGGGCGCAAATCTGAAAGACGTTGGGATTATCCCAGCCTTCTTTGAGCGCCGAATGAGAAAAGATAAATTTCAATGGTGTTTCGAAACTGAGAAGCTTTTCCTTTTCCCGCATGATCAAGTTGTAGGCTCGCTCCGCGTTATCCCGGTTGCCTTGGTTGCTTTCCGAGGTGTCGGTCCAGCCGCCCTTTTTGTCGATGGAAAAATAGCCGTTGTGCACCTGTTCCACCGTTGCGGAAAGATCCACTTCTTGAAACAGCGTCAGGTAGTCCGGGTGTTTGGCCCATCGCTGATACTCTTCCTCGAAAATGAGGGCATAGTCGCCCTTGACGGAGTTGCCGTCAGCGTCATACTTGCGATACTTTTCTACCACATCGATGAAGATGAGGCTCAGTACCTTGATCCCCTGTGGCCGCAGCCGTTTTTCCTTATCCAGATGCTCTTTGATGGTCCGGCGGATCATCTCCCGTTGCACCGCCAGCGCGTCCACGTCACCGAAAGCTTGTCCGATGCGTAGAAAGTGCTCGCCACCGGAAACGCGCAGCTCCAGAAACTCGTTGCCCTTGCCGACGCGGATTTCTCCTACGCGGCAATCATGGTAGATAGCCCGATTCGTAGTCAGTTCAAGGAGATCGCCGTCCTGGACATCTAACGGATGCCGCCGGACCTTTCCGTTTTCCTCTACATCGAGTTCCACTTTGGCGCTGATAACGCCGCGTTTGTTGCTGACAGAGAGCAGCCTCACGTAAGGTTTATTATGTCCTCCAACAATTAAGGCCGAGGCCACCTCAATCTGTTTGACCAGTTTGCGTTCGTAGGCATCCACCGCGTCCAGCCGGTAGAGCATGTGGTGCTTGTCAGCGTGAGTCGCGGAATAGCGCAGGGTACACAGCGGATTCATCGCCCCCAAGGCTTCCTTGCCTCGTCCCTCCAGGCCGCCGTCCACGCTCTGCGGCTCGTCCACGATCAGGATGGGGCGCGTGGCCTTGATCAGGTCGATGGGTTTTTCGCCGCCGGTCTTCTCCGAGTCCTTGTAGAGGTTGTTTACGTCCTTCTTGTTGATCGCCCCCACCGTCACGACCATGATCTGGATGTGCGGGCTGGTGGAGAAGTTGCGGACCTGTCCCAGCTTGGATGAATCGTAGAGGAAGTATTCAAAGGGGGTGTTGGCGTAAAGGGCGCGGAAATGCTCCTCCGTGATCTGGAGCGACTTGTACACGCCCTCCTTGATGGCTACGGACGGCACAACGACCACGAATTTGGTGAAACCGTAGCGCCGGTTGAGTTCAAAGACCGTGCGCAGATAGACATAGGTCTTGCCGGTGCCGGTCTCCATTTCCACGGTGAAATCGCCGGATGCGAGCGTAGAGGAAGGAGGCAGACCGTTGCGGAGTTGGATGTCGTTCAGATTTTTGAGCAGTTCGTCATCGAGCCGGGTCAGGCGGTTGCCGACGCCCAGGTCGTTTTCCGCAAAGCCCATTCGAGTCTGTATGTCCGCCGGGTCGCGGGTGACGGTGAACTCGGTCCGGCAGATCTCCTGCCCTTTGAAGAGATCGCAGACCGCCTCGACGGCGGCAAGCTGAAAGTCCAGATTGGGTTCGAAATGGAGTTTCATGGGGCGCCTTTCGATATGCCGAGCACTGTCGTTTTGGTAACGAAATCCATTTCGTGACTAAAATGCTTCTTAATCTCAATCTTAAGTTCTTTCAATTGGTTGCCGCGTAACACCTCGTACCCGTTTTGGCGGAGTTCGTCGCTGTATTTCTCGATATAGTTGTCGATCGTGCGGGGAGTCACCTCAAAAAAAAATGCCACCTGTTCTTTCAGCACGACCGTCTTTCCTTCAAATGGAATACCGCGGATACCCGCCGCTTTTTCGATTTCCGCAACAGCGTAAGGGTTATTGAGAATATTTTGCCGGTCAAGGGCGGAATTTGTTAGATCTTTATTCATGCTTTTGATCCTCTCTACAGGCTCCTCACGTTTTCCAGGCCGTGCTGCTGGAGAATGGCGGTGAGGTTGGTCTTGGCTACGTCATCGGCGAAGGCGGCATCCCGAAAGACCACCGTGGCTTCACCCGCTGGGGCCAGGGCTTTATGCCACGCAACAATCCCCAAGGCTAGAAGCTCGATTTCTTCGCGGCTGATCTCTGCGGCAAGGCAGACAAGAAGCGTCCCCGCGCCGATGCTGTGGACGGTCTTGCCGGCAATGGTCTTTTGTTCCATGGGCACACAGAGATCGAGACCCAGCTTGAGCAGAAGTTCATAGAGAACGTCTGACTCGGAACGGTCACCCTTCAGATGCTCGACAGAATCGAGGAGCGTCTGTGAAAGATTCTCCCGGTCCGGCTCCCAGGCGCGGATGTTGGTGGTGTCGAGTTTAAAGACACGAAAGCCGATGTCACCCGCAAACATAGGGTTTTCTTCCCGAATCTTCTTCCCAGCTCGGCGCAAACGTTCTTTGGTCAGTTCGGCAATGGTACGGGGCTTGCCGAGCTTGTCGCAAAATTCAACAGCCTCTTTACTTTCACTTGGGTCTAAAGGTTCAGGGAGCTGAACGAGAATGAACCTCCTATGTCCATTGTCTGATGCATTCAAATCCATTACCGCATGGGCAGTCGTAGCCGAACCAGCGAAAAAGTCCAAGATGATGCCATCCGGCTCCGGAGCGCCAAATTCAAGTAAAGGACGTATTAATCCCGTTGGTTTCGGAAAAGGGAAAATCTGCGCATTGCCGAATAGTTCGAGAAGCTCATTGGTCCCATGCTGAGAAAAGACATTGTCAATTATCGAAAATACCTTCGCCTGTCGGACTTCCCCCTCCTCGTTCTTTAAGTATTGTTTCGAGTGGGCTGTCCAGCTTCCCTCTTTATCCTTAAGGAACTCGATTCCGCCATTTTCGAGTGCAATCGCGACCCTTTCTCGTGACCACAACCATTGGCGCTTTGGCATAACTTGTGTGCCATTTGGCCCAGGTATCGGAAAGACAAGATTTGGACGATCACCCATACTCTTTGTAGCCTCAAGTGGGTGGGTCCGGTATGCTCCGCGCTTTTCGTAGTTGTGGTCCCTTTTCGTATAGTACCTTTCAATTGCTTCCTTCGACTGAGGAACATATAGCTCGCCGAGTTCGTTGATGTTGCGGGAGTAGACGAGGATATACTCGTGGACTGAGACCAGATGCTTCTCTTTCGCACCGCCACCGTAACGCTTTTTCCAGATGATACTTTCGACAAAGTTTTCCTCACCGAAAATTTCGTCGCAGGCCTTCCTGAGGCTGTCTCTTTCGCAATCATCAATTGACGCACAAAATACACCATCCTCCCTCAGCAGGTTCCTCGCCAGCTTCAACCGCGGATACATCATGTTGAGCCAGTCGGTATGGAAGCGTCCGGAGGTCTCGGTGTTGGAGCTGATCTTCCTGCCACCCTCCACCTGTCCGGTCAGTTCCAGGTAGTTCTTGATATTGTCCTGAAAGTCGTCTGGATAAACGAAGTCTTTTCCGGTGTTGTAGGGCGGATCAATGACTATGATCTTGACTTTTCCGGCATAGGATTTCTGAAGGAGCTTGAGGACTTCGAGGTTGTCACCCTCGATCACGATATTTTGAGTGGTGTCCCAATCCACACTATCTTCGGGACAGGGGCGAAGAGTGCCGGTCGAAGGTGTGAGGGCGAGTTGTCTGGCGCGCCGCTTGCCGTGCCAGTTAAGGCCGTATTTCTCCTCCCGCTCATCCACCGTCCCTCCCAAAAGCTGCTTCAGGACGTTGAAGTCAATCTTCCCCTCGGTGAAGGCTTCGGGGAATAGGGCTTTTAGCTGCTCGATATTCTCCGCCAGGATGTCGGCGGACTTTGTTTCGGGATCATTTGGCATTAAAGGTTTCATTCTGCATCATCCTTTTGAAAAGACTCACCATCTAGGGCGGACTCCAGTTCTTCCACGGAAGGAAGCGAACCTTCCAATTCCTGCGGCAACAGGCTGGTCAATTGATAGTCGGCTACGCCAATGGGCTGAGTTAATCCGCGCAAAGCATACTCAGCAACCAGCTTGTTCTTGCCTTTACACAGGAGTATTCCGATGGTCGGATTGTCTTCTGCTAATTTTATTTGGGTATCAACCGCTGAAAGATAAAAATTAAGCTGGCCGGCGTATTCCGGCTTGAAGGGAGTTACCTTCAGTTCAATAACGACATAGCACCTTAGTTTGAGGTGGTAGAAAAGCAAGTCAAGAAAAAAATCATCGTCACCCACGCTAAGTCGAATCTGGCGGCCGACGAAAGCGAAACCTGCGCCGAGTTCAAGGAGAAAACGGCTGATATGTTCCACCAGTTCACGTTCCACATCGCGTTCGGCCGCATCCTTGGACAAACCCAGAAAATCGAACAGATAGGGGTCTTTCAGTGCGGCTTGTGCGAAGTCGGATTGAGGAGAAGGGAGCCGTTTTTCGAAGTTCGTGATCGCTTTGCCTTCCCGATGAAATAACCTGGCCTCAATCTGCATGTTCAGGATATTTCGGGACCATCCGTGTTCAATCGCCTGGGCAGCGTAGAATTCCCGTTCCTGCTGCGCCGCGAGTTTGGTAAGAATAACCACGATATGAAACCAGGGCAATTGGTCAGCAGGTTGCTGACCAATTAAGCAGCCGGGGCATTCTTCGGCGAAACGGCGCATATATTTCAGATTTGTGGGCGAAAAGCCTTTCATTTCCGGAAATGCGCGCCGTAGATCGTCTGCCAATCGATCGACGATTTTGGCTCCCCATCCCTGGCTGGTCTGGCGCTGCTGAATCTCACAGCCGATGTCCCAATAGAGACGGACAAGTTCCGAGTTGACAGACAGCACCGCCTGAAGCTGAGATTCGCTGATGCGACGCTTCAGATCAGCCAACCATTGCCTGTACCCATCTGGTGTCATTAATTCGCTATTCATTACTATACCTTTTCCTCTTTATTGCATCAGCCAAACCAACGTCCAGACGCCCTATTGTTATTCACGCTATTCTTTTTATCGTCTCAGCCAATTCAGTTTCCAGCCTTTTGATTTCCAGATTCAGATCGACGCGGCGGCTGATCTGCGGTTCCTTTTCGGCTTGCGCGCGCAGGGCAGCAATCTGACGCACCAGACGGTCGTATTCCGCGAGCGCCTCGCGTCGGGCGGCAGCCGTTTCGCTGCTGGTTGACGGCGTGAACCGGCCTGTAATTTGGGCGGCTTGAAAGGCTTCCAGGCAGTTGATCCAGCCCTGATAGAGATCCAGGAGATGAGATCGCGGTTGCACAGCCAAGGACAGACTATCCAGAAAGGCCGCTGTAGCAGCGTGCTCTACCAAATCACACAAAGTGTCGGCATCGTCAAGCACCATCTTGCCCGCTTCACCCTGTGACCATCGCTTGTGCGCCAAAGACAGCGTTATGTGGTTCGACTGCTGTGCCACAAGCAGCAGCGGATAGGGAATAGCCCGGTGGATCAGCTCTACCAGCCGTCCCGCCTTGGCATTCGGACGCAGGGTGAGGGAGAGCACGGCGATTTCCAGATATTCCCGGACATCGTCGCGGTATTCCGGTACGCCGATGGTGGTCGGCTTCAGGGCGGCCAGCCAGAGCAGCTCTTCAATCCCCTCGTTGATCTGGCGCTTGTCGGCGGCGGTGGGGGCGCCGTTTTCCACCAATAGTTTTTTGGGAACGCGCTGATCGACCCGTGTTTCCGGCGGCAGGGCGAGGGATTCTATGAATTGATCTACGGTCATGCAGCGATAGTCCCCAAAATAGAAGAAGATTTTCTGCAGATCAGGGCAATGTAACCAAGTTTCCGTAATCGGATGATTAGGGAATTTCGTCGGATGATTATCGGATGATTACGCACGATCTCTTGCAAGGACATAACTGATCGAACGACCCCGTCCTCTCCTTTCTATAACATTCAGATCAACAAGCAATTGGATATCTCGATAGGCGGTATCACGAACAACATTGAATGTGCCTTGCACCCATTTATTGGTGACAAAGCCATCCTCCTGAATGTGCAGAACAATCTTTCGTTGCCGATCATTCAGTCTGGCCTCCATTGCAGGAGTAATAAGACCTGGCACATCGGTTGGCGTTATCAGGCGATCGTAGTTCCCCGCAGGACCAGGAAGGATAACCACGAAAAAGCCATCCTGTTGGTCCAACATAGGTGCATCAAGACCTTGATTGAGCATGGCATCGCGCATGCGAGCAAAACCTGTGCCGCGTTGTTCCATTTTGTCAAGTGCACAAAGGGCCTGGGCGATAAGGGGGTTACGCGAACACGGGCGATAATTTCCCTTGCGGAGTTTAGGAAGGGTGAGAGGCTTGAGCGGGTAGCCGGGACTGGCAATCTCGATGCGGTCGCTGAAAAGGCGAACAAATACTTTGCGCGAAGCGTCATCATAGTTGCGATGGGCGACAGCGTTAAGGAGAACCTCGCGGATGGCTGCCTTGGGATATTCATCAAGACGGACATTATTGAGACCGACCACGCGTCGGGGGTGGAAGGTATGGTCATCGATAAAGGCAAGTATCTCTTCCAGGGCATGGGGCAGTGGGGCGTTTACATTGAGCTGTCCCTTTGGTCGTCCCGATATGCGCGTGTCGTCATAGGCGTCAACGAGAATCTCGCATTGCGGAAAACGATGGGCCGGCCGGGTGCCGAAAAGAACAAATGCGGCAGCACTGGCGCAGAATGTCCCCGCTTTATCACCTCGAAGCACGAGGCCCCGGGCATGGAGAGCCTCAGCGGCAGACCATGTTTCATGAGTATCGCCGATGATCCGGATATTGAATTCGTCAATGAGTTTTTGATCGAGTGAGCTTACCAATACATCTCGCAACACTGCCGTCTCGAAAGATGAGGCAGCTTCTATCAGGTGCTCGCTCTCGCTTACTTCGGCGCTGGTGGCGCTGATTTTGAATTCATCGGCCAGTGTGCGCATGAGTGCTCGAAAGATCTCCGGTTTGAGATCTTCGCGGTCATGAAATCTCTTGTAGGTATGCCCGGCTTGCTTGACCTCCTCGATAAGAACCCGTGTCTTTGAAGAGCGGCCCTCATCGGTCATCCCCTTCAGAAAAATAATGGTTGGAAGTTTCAGCTTCTGGGCAAGGCGATATTCGTGATGAATTGCTGAAAAGCCCCCATCCGGTTTTCCATACTCATTGCCTATGAGCAACACGTAAACGCAACAACCGCGTAACGTGTCGAGATAGGGCATGGAAGCTGGTCGCGGGGCCGGAGGTTCTTTTTCAAACAAGACCGGGATGCAATGTTGCAGCAAAAAAGGGTCTGTGGCAATGAGGCCCGAAACGGCTGCCCGTTCCAGTTCGAGTTCCTTCTGAGCAGAACTGATGAATATACGTTTCTTTTCATTCATGTTGTTTGTCCTTACTGATCTCGGGAAGAATCACAAGATAAGCGACCACTTCGAAATCGTTCATGCCGGCAAATTCTCCCTTGCCGGCGTGGGTTCCGCCGGGAGTGAACAGGCTTGCGACGGCGCGTTCTTCCTTCTTGCCGACGACGGAGGTGACTGCGGCAGCAAGCAGTTTCTGAATAGCGGCCATGTTCTCGCCGTTCCGAGTGGCTTTGTCGAAGCGGGTGCAGGCCCCGGCATCGGGATAGTCCCGCCCGACGCAAAGCCTTCTTAAACGGTCAAGGATCTGCTTGGCCTGGGTAAAGGGCAAGAGGGTCGCCCCGTCTTCTCCGACATGAACCAGATAATGAGGCGAGAGGGGATAACCGGGTTCGGCAGACTTAACGGCCGCATCGCCTTCCGCGCGCAGGCAGAAGATGACGCCGGGTAACATAGCCGCTTCTCCTGCACCGTTTGCCGTCATAACCGCGAATGCGCCGAGAGGAAGCCGTTCCAGTTGATGCTGATGATCCTTGAGAAAACCGGCCAGATCGATGCGGAAATCCGTGAGCGTCAAGTCGGTAATGGAAACGCCGCTCCCGAGATCTTCAAGGTCGATGACAACGTCCTGCAACTTGAGCAACTGCTTGCGGCGGTATTCCAGATCGTTCATCTGGTTGCCGGACTGAAGCTCGATGAGGTTTTCCTCGCCGGTGGCGGAGACGTCCAGAAGCACCATTCGCCCGCTGACCCGCTGTTCGAGGTTGATGTATTCCTCCAGCTCCATGTTGGGCCAGAAGTTGACGAGCTGGATGCGGCTGTTGGGGGAGCCGATCCGGTCGATGCGGCCGAAACGCTGGATGATGCGGACGGGATTCCAGTGAATATCGTAGTTGATGAGCCAGTCGCAATCCTGAAGGTTCTGGCCTTCGGAGATGCAATCCGTGGCGATGAGCAGGTCGAGTTCGCCCTCGCCGGCAAGCTCTTCAGGGCGTTCTTTGGTGCGCGGCGAGAATGCCGTCAGGATGGCGGCGAGGTCTCTGCGCAGGGTGGGAAGCGTTGTCCGGTTGCGTCCCGTCCCGGTCACCAGCGCGCTGTGAATACCGAAACCTTTCAGCGCCCAGGGGGCCAGATGTTCATAGAGGTAATGGGCTGTGTCGGCAAATGCGGTAAAGACGATAATCTTGCGGTTTCCGGGGTTGATGGGGTTGCGGCACTTCTGCTCGATGATTTGGCGCAAGGATTCGAGCTTGGCGTCGCGTGCGGCGCCGACCTGCTTCGCGGCGGCATGAAGGGTCGCCAGGCGGTTGCGGTCCTCGATAAGGTCTTGCTTCCAACGCACAAGATCCACATCATGAAGCAACACCTTTACCTTGCGTCCGACCAGCAGGGTCTCGAAAGCCGGGTCGTCGATGTCCACATCGGCAATATCTACTTCCTCGACCGATTCCGCATGCTCCTCGATTCTGGCGAGCGTTGCCTCCACGTCGGCCATCTGACGTCCGATGGTCAGTGCAAATGAAGATACTGCGCTTTCCATGCGCTTGAGCACATTGACGCGCAGCAGGTGAACGAGACTCTCTTCGCGATCCACCTGGCGGAAGAATCCCTCGCCGCCGCGAAGCTCAGTGCTGTATTTTGCGTCGTAGGCCGCCTGCTTGTGGGGCAGCACGTAACGCAGGGGGGCGTAGGTCGCGAGGTTCAGACGACGAATCTCATTATTGATTTCACGGATGGAACGAAACTCGCCGGCGAGGTCCACATCCGGCTTGATATTGATGGGTTTGAGCCTTTCAGGGAACTTTCCTGTTTCAGCCGTTCCGTAGTACTTCTCGATATGTTTGCGGGAACGGGCGATGGTGAGCAGGTCGAGGAGCTGAAAATAGTCAAAACCCAGCATGTCCACCAGCGTGCCGGGTGTGCGCTCGCTTTCATCCATCGCCATCCAGCGGTTAAACTGTTTTTGAGCCAGGCGCGTGGTGGCATCGATGCTGGCAATGCCGTGATCAAAGAGGGCGGTATCCTGCCCTTCGGTGACGAAGGCGATCTGGTTGCGCAGGTCCGCCAGTCGGTTGTTCACGGGCGTAGCGGACAGCATGAGAACGCGGGTCTTGACGCCTTCCCTGATGATGCGCCGCATGAGGCGATCGTAGCGCGACTCTCGGTCGCGGTGAGTCGTTTTGTTTCGGAAATTATGGGATTCGTCGATGACCACGAGGTCGTAGTTGCCCCAATTGACGTTGGCGAGATCGATGTCGCCGGAGGATCCGCTATCGCGGGAAAGATCGGTGTGGTTCAGAACGTCATAATTGAGCCGATCTGCCGACAAAATATTGCGGCGGTCGTTGGTCTTGTACAGTGTCCAGTTGTCGCGCAGCCGCTTGGGCGCCAGCACAAGCACCCGGTCGTTGCGAAGTTCGTAATACTTGATGATCGCCAACGCCTCGAACGTCTTGCCGAGACCGACGCTGTCGGCGATGATGCATCCGCCGAATCGCTCCAGTTTTTCGATGGCGCCGACGACGCCGTCGCGCTGGAACTTGAAAAGCTTTTTCCAAACGGCGGTATTTTTGATGCCCGTGGCGGATTTGACAATCCGCTCTTCGTCGAGTTCGTCTCCGCGCGCCTTGAAGAGCTGAAACAGTACCTGGTAATAGATGACGGCGGCGGCGCGGTGATCGCTATACTCCTGAAGATGCGCCAGCATTTTTTCTTTTGCTTGCTCAGAGGCAAGCATGGCATTCCACAGGGCTTCATACCATGCGGCAAACAGTTCCACTTCTTCGGGCGTTTCCGTACACTGGATTAAGCTGAATTGATTACCCGGAGCAAGACCCAAACCATCGGTTGTGAGTGGACAGTTTCCGGTAATAATTCGGCTTCGGGCGGTTTCGATCTGTCGGATAAGGTAGGCCGATTGCGGCAAAAGGGTTGAGGATTGTCGTAACTCGGTTTTTTCACGAATCCAATTCGCACACTCCCGGGCAAGCCATCGCGCGTGTAGCCGATTGCGGGCCGGCCGATCCGCAGCAGAGCCGAGGAGCGCCAAGTCTCCGTCTGGATTAAGGGGCAGTATCAGGCGGGAATGCGCTGCATGGTTTAAGAGGTCTCGCAATTCTGAAAAAGCAAACAGGGATAAAAACGGGGTGGCGATATCCAGGGAAGCGCCGGATTGAAAGCTTTGTCGCAATGTGTCGATCACACGATTTGTTCCGGTATTACTAATCAATTTCATGTGGATATCCTGTGCAGCTAGAGATTGAGACCCATAGATATTATTTAGCTAATGTACGTGAGACCGGACTGTATGTCTTGAAATATCAGTTTCCCCTTTTCCGGCTCATTAATCGTTGCAATCCCGAGCATTTTCGATGCCCTCCGACATTACCGGGATTGTTCAACTAATCAATTCCGAAGCTCGGAATTAGAGTTTCCCGATATTACAACTTCTTCGCAACATTGCAATAAAAATGTGTAGGACTGAATATTAAGGATTGAAGACAGACAGAAGAGGGGATAACGAATTTCGATAAGTGCTTGATTTATTGGTGCCCCTGGCGTGAGTCGAACACGCGGCCCACAGATTAGGAATCTGTCGCTCTATCCTACTGAGCTACAGGGGCAACCTTGGTTTTAGGTTCCCGCAGAATGCGGCGATTTAACATTCTTTGCCCGGAGTGTCAACCTCCGGCGCTTCACTTGCCTGCGAAATCTTTCAGATGCGTTTCCAGCAATCGGTCTTTATTAAAGTTTACCAACTTCAGGTTTTGCGGTTTCGTGCCGGCAAAAGCGCATTTGGGCGCCAGTCCGATCAATTCCGACTCCAGGATCTCAATGCCGCGCTCGGCCGCAAGCTTTTCCACCTGTTCATAAATCACTTTAAACGGTGTTTCTTTACAATTCGTCAGGTTCATGGACACCTGCGCCAGATGCCTGCTTTTTAAAATGACACCGATAGCGCGCACATGCGGGAGGCCGCCGCTTTTTTCCCGGATGAGAGATGCGATTTTTTGCGCCAATCTCAAGTCATCACAATTCAGATTGATATTATAGGCTACCAGCAGTTCGCGCGCGCCCACGGCCGTTGCGCCCGCACGCGGATTAAACACGGGCTTGCCGGCATCCGGGGCATCTTCAGGATTGGACATCTTTTCCGCCAACGCCTCGTATCCGCCACGCCGGACATTCGCCAGTTCGCTGCGCTCGGAGATCAACGCCGCATGGCCATAAAAATAAGCAGGTACGCCGAATCGTTCATATAATTGCTGACCGAAGAGATGCGCCAAATCAACCGCGACGGACATTTTTGTTTTTCCCAGCGGAATGAAGGGCACCACGTCAACGGCCCCCAGTCGCGGATGGACGCCGGTCTGACTGCGCATATCAATCAATTCCAGGGCCTGCCCCGATGCGGCCAGCGCCGCTTCCAACACATCTTCCGGTTTCCCCAGAAACGTAAAGACACTCCGGTTATGATCACTGTCTCCGCTGTAATCAATCAGGCGGATATGGGGAAACGTCTTCAAGACTCGGGCAATCGATTCGATTTTATCCAAATCGCATCCTTCGCTGAAATTCGGCACACATTCGATAATTTTCATGTCTATACCTGATAAAATTTTAGAGTCGGCAACTCCAGACAGGTGAGTTTGCCGCCATAAACCGCGCCAGTGTCAATACCGATTTTATTATCGGTAATCAGAGGCGCGCTGAAATGCGTATGTCCAAAGACAACCCGTTTTCCAAAATCATAGTCGGAATCAATAAATTCCTTCCGGATCCACTGCAAGTCATGGGAACACTGCCCGCCAAGCGGTATCCCGGGAATCAGGCCGGCATGCACAAATATAAATTGATCCGTTTCATAATACGGCAAAAGCGATTCAAAAAAGCGCAGATGATCCGCGGGAATTTTTGCCTTTCTTTCACGCGGGGCATCCGACCGGAATATCCCGTAAGCATTAAGCGTCATCATGCCGCCGTTTTGCAGATACATGTCCTCGTCCAGGCCTTCCAGATAGCGAATCAGCATGTCTTCGTGATTTCCACAAAGACAGATCATTTTTTGATGTATCTTTTTGAGACCCAAAACGTAATCAACCACGTCCCTGCCTCCGCCTGCGCGGTCAATATAATCGCCGATAAAGAGCAATGTATCCTTTACCGGATCGGCGGCAATGTCCCGGATAAGGCGCTGGAGCTTATCCAGACAGCCATGTATGTCTCCAATGGCAAATATTTTATTCATCACCTATTGCCGTCATGAGCCATATCTTAATCCAGCAGGGCGGCCGTAAAATCTTTACTGTCGAAGGTTCGCAAATCATCCAGCCCCTCGCCAACGCCGATAAAACGCACCGGGAGCCCCAGTTCGCCGGCAATGCGCACCACAACGCCGCCCTTGGACGTCCCGTCGAGTTTTGTGAGCACGATACCGGTAACGCCGATATCTTCTTTAAACATTTTGGCCTGCGCCAAGGCATTCTGGCCTGTTGTGGCGTCTAAGACAAGCAATATCTCGTGCGGAGCGCCGGGCAACTCCTTACTGATGACCCTTTTAATCTTTTTGAGCTCTTCCATCAGATTGGTCCGGGTATGCAGACGACCGGCGGTATCCACAATAACAACGCCGTTAAAACCGGCTTTAATTTTACCGACCGCGTCAAAAACAACGGCGGCGGGATCGGCATTGATTTTCTGTTTGATTACGGGCACTCCGACGCGGGCGCCCCAAACTTCCAGCTGCTCGATGGCGGCCGCCCGAAACGTGTCGGCCGCTACAAGTAAAATCTTGTGGCCGTCCTGATGCAGCATATTAGACAATTTGCCAATGGTGGTTGTTTTACCACTGCCGTTGACACCGATAGCCATAATGACAAAGGGCTGATTCTTCGGGATCGCCAACGGTTTTTCAATCTGCTTCAGGATCGCAAGCATTCGTTGCTGTAAAACGTTCTTTATTTGCGAGGCGTCCTGTAATTCCTTACGCTTCACCCTCTGCTGAACATCATCAATCAGATCATGGGTAAATTGCGGCCCCATATCCGCTGTAATCAGCA